>USQS01000043.1 GCA_900556865.1 uncultured Clostridium sp.
AAATATATTTAGGTTTTTATAAAGGTTCTACCTATAAACCATTTAAAAAAATTTTTACTTTTTTAAAATTCATCTTTAGTTTACCACATATATCTATAAAATTCAAGAAAAGTTAAAATTTACGTAAATATTTTTATAAATTTTATAGACAATTTTAAAAATATGTGTTAATATATACTTAAATTATATGCCGATGTGGCGGAATTGGTAGACGCACACGACTCAAAATCGTGCGGGCAACCATGTGGGTTCGAGTCCCACCATCGGTACCAAAATAAAAAAATGTAACTTCGGTTACATTTTTTGCTTTTATATATTCTTTCTTTTTATCTTCTCTTCTTTTTCCACTTCATACCCTTCTTTTGTATTTTTTAAAATTTCATCTATTGAAACCATTATATCTTCTAGACTTTCGTCAAAATCGTCTCTTTTTACTTCTAGCATTTTTATCACCATCCTTTTCTAATGCATAATCGTTGAAAACTTCATTATATTTATTTTTCATCCTTTTCATTTAATTTAAATAAATTCAAAGCATTATTATATGTTACATTAGTAATTTCTTCTGGTGTAGAATTTGTAAACTCTGCTATTTTTTGAACAATAAATTTTAAATTTCTAGAATCATTTCTTATTCCTCTTCTAGGTTCTGGAGAAAGATAAGGTGAATCTGTTTCTATCAATATTTTATCTTTTGGTACCATTTGAATTATCTCTTTAGCATTTTTTGAATTTTTAAAAGTACAAGTTCCTCCAAAGCCCATATATAATCCATTTTCTAATCCATGCCTTACAAGTTCTTTATTAAATGGTACACAATGTAATACTCCACTATTTTCCATTTTATAATTTCTAATAATATGAATCATGTCATCTATTGAATCTCTTGTATGTATTGAAATAGGAAGTTTTAGTTCATTTGCAATAGCTATTTGCATTATAAGAGCTTCTTTCTGCAATTCTTTGTTGTCATCTTGCCAATAATAATCTAACCCAACTTCTCCAACTGCAACAACCTTTTTATTTGAGATTATAAGTTGCTTTATTTCCTCTATACTTTTTAATAATTCTTCTTTAGTTTGTGGAATATTTTCTGGATGAAGCCCAACTCCTGCAAATATATATTCATATATATTTGCAAGTTTTATTGCAAATTTAGAGGACTCTACATCACATCCCATATTTACGATCTTTGTAACTCCCGATTTGAATAAACTTTTTATTACTTCATCTCTATCATCACTAAATTTATCATCATCATAATGCGCATGAGTATCAAAATAATACACCTCTAAAATTCATCCCCTATCTATTTAAATAAAACCACAACATTTGCAACAGCATATTCTTTGCAATGTGATATACTTACATCTATATTTTCTAATCTTTTATTTGATAAAAATAATATTTCTGTTCTTGGTCTGCCATTTTCATCATTTAAAGTTTCTATATCTTTCCATGAAATTGAGTATTTGTCTTTAACCTCTTCAGAAACAGCTTTAAAAACCGCTTCTTTTACAGCAAACCTAGCTGCATAATGTTCATATTTTGCTCTTCCCTTACTTTCACAATATTCAATTTCTTTGTCTGTATATATTTTATTTAAAAATCTTTGTCCTAAAGATTCAATACTTTCTTTTATTCTAGAAATTTCTATTATATCTATACCACACTTTACCTTCATTTTATTTCATTCCTTATAATAAAGTTAAGAAAAAATTTAATACATTAAACAAAAGTATTATTCCTAAAATAACCACCATACATGTAGAAATTTTTTCATTTTTTTCTATTTTTAATTCTCTATATAAAATATCATATTTATTTTTAACATCTCCATATATTTTTTCTATTTCTAAAGTTTCTTTCAAATCTTTATAATATAAACTTCCAATATCTTCTGTTGTAACTTCTTGAACCCATATATTTTTTGTGAACTCCACAAATTCTTTTCTGGTATTTTGAAGATTTACACCTTGTTTAAATTTATAATTCAATTTTTTCAAATATACTTTTAAATATAAAGAAAGTATGTATGTATAAAAATATTTATTTTCAAATTCTTGTTCTAAAATAGTGTAATTATCTATGTCACAATCTGAACACAACAAATTGACACCTAATTTTGAAATTCCTATTTTAGAAAATTTAGAATTTGCAATAACTTTTGCATTTTCACAAATTAAAGAATCTTTATTACTGTCACTTGGCAAAATATTTACATATTTATAAAAATCGTTTTTTATTCCTTCAAAAGATGTATCAACATTCCAAACATCTTGTTTTATACATGCATATGAATAAGTATAAAATCTTTCAATATCTAAATTTAATTTTAATGCATCTGTATTTGGACCTGTTATATTATAAATAAATTCTTGTAGCTCTTGAATATTTTCAAAAGAATCAGCTTGAACTTTTATTTTATCATAATTTTTCAAATTATTATATTCTTGGTTTATGTCTCTAAATTTATAGTTAAAGTTCAAAACATCTGCAAAATTCTCACTCTCTTCTATATTTGTTTTTAAATACAAAAAACAAATTCCTGTATTAAATAATACTATACCAACTTTTTGTATTTTAAAAAATATACTATTCTCATCAATTGTTTTTCCTTGCATATCTTTTTTCATTTCATATTCAAAAGTTATACTTGGATAATGTGCAAGTACTGCAGCTTTTGTTTCTATTGGTAGTTCATCAAATTTTTCTTTTTTATTTTTATCTTCTAATTCAAACGTACTAAACAATACCTCTCTTATTTTAGGTAAAAAATGTGTGTATATTTCCAAATCCTTATCTTTTTGAAAAATTCTTAACTTAAATTTTTCTTCTTTTAATAATTTTAAAATATATTTAGCATATTTGCTCTCATTTATTACAAATGTATGCAAAAAATATGTATATTGAAATCTTGTCTTTAGCTCCATTTTTACTTTCATTCCTTCCTTAAGTCTTTCTGCCTAAAAAATTATTTTTCACAATAATAGTTCATATTTAAGTCCATTCCTAAATGCCATTTTCCTATAAAATCTATTTTTAAATTATTATCTAAATTATAATATGGTTCAATTACTATATTCGAATTTCTGTCTATAGCTCCCCAAAGTCCATCTTTCTTTACAGCAGCATATCCATATTTATTTAGTTCTTGTGCATCATCATATATATAATCTATTACTACGTCGCCTTTAGCATTTACATATCCATACTTTCCATCTTTTTTACTGACAAAAATTGAGTTGTTTTTTAAAATATCTTTAACATCTTTTTCTTCAAATTTAAAATTATAATATTTATAATTATCATCAACTTTTACTTTCATGTAACCTTCTTCAATATTTAATTCGGAAAGTATTCCTGTTACTCTTGTTTCAAAATTAGTATCTATAATATATGAATTAAATTTCTCATCTTCTGCAATATATAATCCTGCTTTTTTGTTATAGTCTGTTTTTTGATATTCAAAAGGAATTTTCTGATTTTTTTCAATATCAATAATTCCGTATTTTCCATTTTCCTTTGCAGAAAAAATATCTGTATTTATTTCTTTTAAATCATCATAAATTGAATCTATTACAACTTCTCCAACAAAATTCATTAATCCATATTTATTGTTTTTTGAAAATATTACTCCAGAATTTGCAATTTGAATAATTTTATCAAAATTATCTGAAATAATTATTTCTTCTTTACTATTAATAACTTTTTGTTTTCCATTTTCTTCAATTACAAAATACTTATCATTATATATGTCGTCTATTTTCTCATATTTATTTGCTAAAACTTGTTCTCCAGAAAAATTCACTAAACCATATTTATTTTCAGCATTTACTGTAATATATCCATTTTTATAATCATCTCCAAATGGTAAAATTTGTGTATATATAGTATCTAATATTTTAATTCCTTTAGAATTAACTAAACCTAATTTTCCATCTTTTTCTACTACCAAACTATTTTGTATTCCTTTTATTGTTTCAATTTTGTTGTAACTTGGTGCTAAAATTTCTTTTCCTTCTAAATTTATTAACCCCCAAAGTCCATTTTTTTGAACCTTTAAAACTGTATTTTCATACCATATATTTCCTGATTTATCATAATTTTCAAGACTTTCTATTTTTTCATAACCAGTAAAAACTTCTTCATTTTTGTTATTTACAGCTTTTGTTTTATACTCACCTGTTTGCTCATTTACATCATATGTAAGTAAAAACACATCTTTATTTTCATCTACAATAATTGGCATTTCTTGGTACATAGGTTCAATTATTTTTTCTCCATTGCTTCCTAAAATCCCCCATTTATTGTCTTGATAAATTGCAAAATAGTTTATAATTTCAACTGGTTTCGTATTTTTTGCTTTAGTTAGGATGTTTTTTATTATGAATATAGCCATAATAAAAACAATAATTGCTATGATTACAGCAAAGACTTTCTTATAATTAAGTTTTCCTTCTCCACTATATCTTCTTCCTCTACTCATAGTTCCTCCTAAATTTATATTACTTCAAAATTATTCTACTATAAAAGACAAAAAATGTCAATTTTTAATATTAATTTTTTAGCTAAAATACCCACTTATTTCTTGTAAATCTTCAAAATTTTTCTGTCTTAAAATTTCATAAGTAATTATTGCTACAGAATTAGATAAATTTAAAGATCTTAAAGTTGCTTTCATTGGAATTCTTATTGTTTTAGTGTTTAAATATTTTTCTAAAAGCCACTCTGGAAGCCCTTTTGTTTCCTTTCCATATAACACAAAAACTTCGTCCATTTTAGAATAGTCAATATCGGTATATTTTGTTTTCCCTTTAGTAGTTGCAAAAAACATATTATACTTTTCTGGAGGATATTTTTCTAAAAAAGCTCGTAAATTCTCGTGTTCTTCTAATTCTAATTTGTCCCAATAATCCAAACCAGCCCTTTTAACAGATTTTTCATCTATTTTAAATCCTAAAGGATGTATTAAATGAAGTTTTGCTCCTGTTATAGCACAAGTTCTTGCAATATTTCCTGTGTTCTGTGGTATTTCTGGCTCACACATTACTATGTTAATTTTCATTTCTACACTCATTCCTTCCTGTTATTCATCATCTAACTTAAGTACTGATAAAAATGCTTCTTGTGGCATTTCAACTTTTCCTATTTGTCTCATCTTTTCTTTTCCTCTTTTTTGCTTTTCTAATAATTTTTTCTTTCTTGTTATATCTCCACCATAGCATTTTGCCAAAACGTCTTTCCTTAAAGCTGATATAGTTTCTCTTGCAATTACAGTACCACCAATTACAGCTTGGATTGGAATTACAAATAAATGCCTTGGAATAACAGTTTTTAGCTTTTCTACCATTTTTCTTCCTCTTACATATGCCATATCTTTGTGAACAATTAATGACAATGCATCAACATTCTCTCCATTTACTCTTATATCTAATTTAACTAATTTAGATTCTTTATATCCTTTTAATTCATAATCAAATGATGCATAACCTTTTGTTTTAGATTTTAAATTATCAAAAAAATCATATATAATTTCATTTAATGGCATTTCGTAAACTAAATCTACTCTGTTTTCATCCAAATATTTCATATCAATATATGTACCTCTTCTATTTTGGCACATCTGAATAATTCCACCAACATACTCTTTTGGTGTTATAATATTTGCAGTAACTATTGGCTCTTCAATAAATGCAATTTCTGCAGAAGTCGGTAAATCTCCTGGATTATATATGTCTAATACTTCTCCATTTGTTTTATGTACTTTATATATAACAGATGGTGCTGTTGTAATTAAGCCTAAATCAAATTCTCTATCTAGCCTTTCTTCGATTATTTCTAAATGTAATAATCCTAAAAAACCACATCTAAATCCAAAACCAAGTGCTTGTGATGTTTCTTGTTCAAATTCAAGAGCAGCATCATTTAATTTTAATTTTTCTAAAGCAACTTTTAAATTTTCATATTCACTACCATCTATTGGGTATATTCCACAATATACCATTGGCTGAACTTTTTTATACCCCTTTAATGGTTCTTCTGCAGGATTAGAACTCTGGGTTATTGTATCTCCAACATAAATTTCAGATAAACTTTTTATACTAGCTGCAATATAACCAACCTCTCCTGCTTTTAGTTCTGTACAAGGCATATACGAACCCGGTACAAAATATCCCACTTCTGTAACGCAAAATTTCTTTTTTGCTTGCATAAGAAGAATTTCATCTCCTACTTTAACTTTTCCTTCCATAACTCTAACATATGCTATAGCACCTTTATAATTATCATAATACGAGTCAAAAATTAAACACTTTGTTTTTGCATTTTCATCTCCTTGTGGGCAAGGAAGCTCTGTTACAATTTTTTCTAAAACTTCTTCAACATTAAGTCCCGTTTTAGCAGAAATACAAGGACAATCAATGGCAGGAATTCCAATAATATCTTCTATTTCTTTCTTTACTTCTTCTGGCCTACTACTTGGTAAATCTATTTTATTAATAACAGGTAAAACCTCTAAATTATTATCTATTGCAAGATATACATTTGCCAAAGTTTGAGCTTCTACACCTTGAGTACTATCTACTATTAAAATTGCCCCATCACATGCTGCTAGACTTCTTGAAACTTCATAATTAAAATCTACATGCCCAGGTGTATCTATCAAATTAAATGTATATTCATTTCCATCTTTAGCCTTATATTTCATTCTTACAGATTGTGCCTTTATTGTAATTCCTCTTTCTCTTTCAATTTCCATATTGTCTAATATTTGTTCTTCCATCTCTCTTTTTGAAAGTGAACCGTGTTTTTTCTATTAATCTATCTGCTAATGTCGATTTTCCATGATCTATATGTGCAATTATGCTAAAATTTCTTATATATTTTTTATAGTTATCCATAATTAATTCATTCCTTTCTAGCTTCATATATTTTAGCATAAAACCAAAAAAAGCTCAAGGCTAATAGCTAAAAATAGATAGCATAATTTCCCATTAATTCTTTATAATAGTTCTCACAAAAATCTACTTTCTAAAAAAAGATAATGTGTTAATTAATTCATTTTTAGGTACTAATATTAAAATATGTTTAATAGTACTTTCCTCAACATATGGGCAACTAACAATGCCATCTATATATAAATGTTCTTGTGATTTTAAAAGAGAACTTTTAAAGTTTTATATAAAATAAAAACTCACGAACAATCAAGTCCGTAAGTTGATTTCAAATGGAGCCACTAAGCAGAATCGAACTGCTGACCTACGGGTTACGAATCCGTTGCTCTACCAACTGAGCTATA
>USQS01000044.1 GCA_900556865.1 uncultured Clostridium sp.
TTCGCCAAGGTATAAAAAACAATATATTATCAAATTTTAATATAAATTATTTCATAAGCTGTGAATTGTAACACATTTTTTAAAAATTGTTATGTTTACCCCTAGACAAGAAGAAAAAAATGTGATATACTAACACTATTGCAAAGTTTATAAAAAAATTAGCAATCCTTACTCGTTTTTTAAAACGGGTTATATATCCAAGAGGAGGTGAAAATGATGAATAAATACGAAAGTATAATCATTATTAACCCAAATTGTACTGATGAAGCAATAAAAGCTTTAGAAAGTAAATTTACTGGGCTAATAAATGAAAATGGAAAAATAGAATCTGTTGAAAAAATTGGAAAGAAAAGACTTGCATATGAAATAAAGAAAAACAGAGAAGGTTATTATATATTATTCAATTTTGAAGCAAAACCAGATTCAATAGCAGAACTTGAAAGAAATTACAGAATTACAGATGAAGTTTTAAAATTTATCGTTGTAAGAAAAGAAGACTAATTAAAAGAATAAATAAAGAAAAGGGGCCTTTATTTTAGAAAGGTAAGGTAAGAAATGAACAAAGTAATTTTAATGGGAAGATTAACAAGAGACCCAGAAGTTAGATATACTCAAACAAATAATACTTTAGTTGCTTCATTTAGTCTTGCAGTAAATAGAAGATTTGTAAGACAAGGTGAAGAAAGGCAAGCAGATTTCTTTAATATAGTTGCATGGAGCAAATTAGGGGAATTTTGTAGCAAATATTTTAAAAAAGGTCAACAAGTAGGAATTATAGGAAGACTACAAACAAGAACATGGGATGATCAAAACGGAACAAAACACTATATAACAGAGGTTGTTGCAGAAGAAGCATATTTTGCAGATAGCAAAAGAGAAGCAGATTCTGGAAATTCTTCTTTTGAAAACACATTTGGAGCAACAATGCCAGGTGGAGTAGGAGATACCTCGGATTTTGAAGTGTCAGCAAGTGATGATTTACCATTTTAATTAAAAAGGGAATAAAGATAGAAAGAATTTTCTAATCAAAATTTCTAAAGAAAGGAATGAATGTAGAAATGGTAGACAAAAAGAATAAAAAAAATAGCAGAAACAACAAAAATTATGATGAAGATTATAATCCAAAATTCAAAAAACAAAGAAAAAAAGTTTGTCCTTTATGTAGTGACAAAAACTTTGTATTAGATTATAAAAATATAGATATCATGAAAAAATTTGTTAATGATAAGGGAAAAATATTACCTAGAAGAACAACTGGTTCTTGCAGTAAACATCAAAGAGATATAACAGTTGCTGTAAAAAGAGCAAGAGCAATTGCAATTTTACCATATACCCAAGAGTAATAAAGGTAAAAAAATCAGGACAAAATTTACATTTAATTTTTAAAATTATTGTAAATTTTGTCCTTTTGTGGTAGTATTAAAAATATATACAAATAAAGGATGAGAAAATAAAATGAATTTATTAATAACAGAAAAACCTTCAGTTGCGAGATCTTTTGCAAAAGTTTTAAATGTTAATAATCAAAATAAAGGCGGATATATGGAATCTAATGGATGGATAATTACTTGGTGTATTGGTCATTTGGTTACAATGAGCTATCCAGAAAAATATGATGAAAAGCTAAAACAATGGAGGCTAGATACATTACCTTTTATGCCAAAAGAATATAAATATGAAATTATAGAAAATGTAAAAAATCAATTTAATATTGTACAAAAATTACTTCAAAGAGAAGATGTAACTCAAATATATAATGCAGGAGACTCTGGGCGTGAAGGAGAATATATTCAAAGGTTAGTTTTTATGATGGCGTCTCCTAATCCTAATGCTCAAATAAAAAGAGTGTGGATAGATTCACAAACAGAAGAGGAAATTTTAAGAGGGATAAAAGAGGCAAAAGATTCTTCAGAATATGATAGTATATCAGATAGTGCATATTTAAGGGCAAAAGAGGATTATTTAATTGGAATAAATTTTTCAAGATTGCTTTCAATAATTTATGGAAGAAGACTTGCAAAAACAATGAATAAAGATTATTTTGCTATTTCTGTTGGAAGAGTTATGACTTGTGTACTTGGAATGATTGTTTCAAGAGAAAGGGAAATAAAAAATTTTGTAAAAACCAAATATTATAAGATACTTGGAATTTTTAAAAATAGTGATGGAAGTTTTTCAGCAGAATGGAAAGTAAATGAAAAATCTAAATTATATGAATCTAATTTATTGTATAATGAAAGTGGTTTTAAGAAAGAAGAAATTGCAAAAAAATTTATTAAATCTTTAGAAAATAAAGAAGCGGTTATTACTGAACTTAAAAAGACGAAACAAAAGGAAAATGCACCACTTTTATTTAATTTAGCAGAGGTTCAAAATGAATGCACAAAAAAGTTTAAAATTAAGCCAGATGAAACTTTAGAAATAATACAAAATTTATATGAGAAAAAGTTGGTTACATATCCAAGAACAGATGCAAGGGTTTTATCAACAGCGGTTGCTAAAGAAATAAGCAAAAATTTAAATGGACTAGCCAAAAATTTTAAAGATGAGGAAATTAAAAAAATTATAAATATAATGGTGGAAGAAAAATATTCTACAGATTTAAAAAAGACAAAATATGTAAATGATAGTAAGATAACAGACCACTATGCTATAATTCCTACAGGTCAAGGTTTTGAAAATTTTGAAGCTTTGAATGACTTACAAAAAAATGTGTATAAATTAATAGTAAAAAGATTTTTAGCAATTTTTTATCCACCAGCTGAATATAGTAAAGTAAATGTTACTGTAAATATTGAAGAGAAAACTTTTTTTGGTACAGGAAAAGTATGCATAAAAAGAGGCTTTCTAGATGTATTAAAACCTGAAAAGAAAGATAATGAAAAAGAAGGAGAAGAAAACCAAAGTAATTTGGATATTTTAAAGAATTTAAAAAAAGGGGAAAAAGTTGAAATACAAAATTTTGAAATAACAGATAGTGAAACATCCCCTCCTTCACGATATAATTCTGGAAATTTGGTTCTTGCAATGGAAAATGCAGGAAAATTAATTGAAGAAGAGGAACTTCGTGAGCAAATAAAAGGAGCAGGAATTGGAACAAGTGCTACAAGAGGAGAGATTATAAAAAAATTAGAAAAAATACAATATATTAAAATAAATAGTAAAACACAAATTGTAACACCAACAGAAAAGGGAGAAGCAATATATGATATTGTTAACCAGGCTATGCCAGATATGCTTAACCCTAAACTTACGGCGAGTTGGGAAAAGGGGTTGGATTTAGTTGCAAAAAGGGAAATTAAACCAGACATTTTTATGGAAAAATTAGAAAAATATATATGTTCAAAATTTGAGAAGTTAGTTATTAAAATGTGAGTTAAGTATTAATAAAAAAGGAGATTAAAAATGTACGAAAAATTTGGAATAAGTAAAAAAATGGAAGAGTTATCAAAAAAAGTTGAGATGATGGTAAAACCTCAATTTGAAAAATTAGAAAAAATATATGAGGAAAATAGTTTGAAAGTTTTAAAAGCTATGCAAGATTCAAGACTTTCTCTAATGCATTTAAATACTTCAACAGGATATGGAATTGATGAACCAGGCAGAGATAAAATAGAAGAAATTTACAGTAGAATTTTTAAAGCAGAAGATGCTTTGGTTAGGTCTCAATTAATTTCTGGGTCACATGCATTAGCAATTACTTTGCAAGCTATTTTAAGACCAAAAGATATAATGCTTAGCATTACAGGTCTTCCATATGATACTTTACAAACTATAATAGGGATAGGAGAAACTCCAGGACCTAGCTCTTTAAAGGCTTTTGATATTAAATATGAACAAATAGATTTAAAAAATAATAAATTCGATACTGAAGCAATTTGCAAAAGGCTTTCAAAAAAAGATATAAAACTTGTAGAAATTCAAAGATCTATAGGTTATTCAACGAGAAGGAGTTTGACTATAGAAGAGGTTGAAGAAATTATTAAGAAAATAAGAGAAGTTAATAAAGATGTTATAATTATGGTTGATAATTGTTATTGTGAGTTTGTAGATACAAAAGAACCAATAGAAGTGGGAGCAGATATTGCAGTTGGATCTTTAATAAAAAATTTAGGTGCAGGAATTGCAACAAGTGGAGCATATATTGTTGGAAGAAAAAATTTAATAGAACTTGCTGGAGAAAGACTTACTGGTATTGGAAAAGAAATTGGACCATCATTAAATCAAAATACTAATTATTTAAAAGGCTTGTTTCTTGCTCCACATGCAGTTTATAGCTCTTTGAAAACCATGATTTTCGCAAGTAAAATGTTAGAAGAATTAGGATATGATACAAAACCTAAATATAATGAAAAAAGAGCAGATATTGTACAAAGTATTGTTTTTAAGAACAAAGAGAAATTAATAAAATTTTGCCAAGGCATACAAGCTGGTTCTCCAATAGATAGTTTTGTAAGCCCAATTCCTAGCAATATGTCTGGGTATGAAGATGAGGTAATAATGGCAGCTGGAACTTTTGTAGATGGAGCAACTATAGAACTTAGTTGTGACGGGCCAATAAGAGAACCTTTTATTGCATATATGCAAGGTGGCTTAACATATCCTTATGGAAAAATAGGAGTACTTAAGGCAATTGAACTTATAGAACAAGGCTAAATGCATTTAATTGAATATAAATTGATTTCCATATTTCAAAAAAATAAACTGAATTATGCAATAAATAAAAAACACTTGCATATAAATAAAAAAGAGGTGTTTAAAATGGCGTATTCAGAAAGAGAGTTGTTAGCAAGAATAATTCAATGTGAAGCAGGGCGGAGAAGGAGACAATGGAATGAGAGCTGTTGCAACAGTTACTATGAACAGAGTTAATGTGCCTGATGGCGAATATGCAAGAGTTTCACAAGGAGGTAATTTAAGAAATATAATTTTCCAAAAAGGACAATATGATTGTGCAATGGAAACTATATTTAGCCGTTATAATCCTCAAAACATATATAATATGAACCCAACAAATATACATTATGATATAGCAGATTGGGCATTAGCAGGTAATAGGTTAAATGAAATTGGAGACTGTTTATGGTATTTAAACCCATTTAAACCAACATGTGCATCTACATTTCCAAGCAATGGTTCAGGAATAATTCATACTAGGTTAGGAAAGCATTGTTTTTATAGACCTACTGCAAAATATTCTCAAACATAGAAAGGAGAAGATGTATGGAGAATCAAGAACAAAAACAAGACGAAAGAGAAAATAGGGAGGTTAATATTTCACAAAATTCACCAGAAATATTAACAAACCCTATATATACACCAGCTTTTTTAAAAGAACAAATTGGAAAATTAATGAGAGTAGAGTTTTTAATTGGAACAAATACTCTAACAGACAGAATAGGTATTCTTGAAGATGTTGGTGCAAGTTACATTTTACTTCGTTCTTTCGAGAATGATAGCTTGGTTTATTGTGACATATATTCGATTAAATTTATTACAATTTCTACTTCAGGCGTTTATGGTACTATGAATGCAGGTATGATGAATAATAGGTTTTATCCACAAGCGGGATATTAAAAAATGTTATTGAAAACAGGGGTTGCTTTTTTTTGGCAGCCTCTGTTTTCAATAACATTTTTACAACATCTTTTTTATTTTACTTACATAATAATAAACAAATTCCATAGGTGTTGGTATGCCTGTTTGGTAATTTATTTTTGCAGTGTAATATTTTTCTAAATCTTCTATTGCAGAAACTCTCCAAGCGTGGATTATAGCATTTTGCATACCATTGACTATAGTTGTTCCAGATTTTTTATATTTTTTGGTTAAAAATTTAGTAACGGTTAATTGGTCTTTTTCAGGATTGCATTCTTTCTCATTTTCAATTAAATATAAAATTGCATCATGAATATAAATTCTTCCTTTAAGTTTAGCAGTTACACCAATTAATTCTAATTCTTGAGATATGCAATCAGAAATTTTTCCTTCCTCATCTTCTAATTTCTCTTGTATTGTATTTTTAGTACTTATAGTTTTTCGTAATGCTAAAAATTTATTTAGAACTTGCTCACTGGAATATTTGGGCTGATCCTTATACATTATTAAATCAGCTCCTTCTCGATGTAATATTTCATAAGTTCTTTTAGAGTTTACATGTGTTGTAACAATTACAATTGGCTCATAGTTTAAATTTAGCTTTTTCAAATTTGATAAAAATTCTAAAGAGTCTGTGTTTCCATTAGTGCTATTATTTAATTCTAAATCTAATACTATGCCTTCTGGTCTTTTTATTTTTACATATTTTAAACCTTCGATGTCTGAATCTGTTATAGCTACTAATTCTATGTCATCACGTTGTTTAATACAATTTATGAAAGAATTGCAGTCATTAACATCATCTTCTATGATTAATATTTTCATAGGTTTTAAGTTCATTTTTTCATCACTTACCTTTCTTTAGGGATTAATCTAATTGAAAAAGATCATTTACTAAAATATACCATAATGTGTTATAAAATACTATATGTACACATAGCTTTTTTTCGAAAAAACTTAAATTGAACTGAACTTAAACCATAGATGGCAGTAAGGATTTAAGCAATAAACGGCACAAAGGTAGGAACTTTTTGAGGGTGGATTTAAAATGTTAAAAAAATAACGCAAGATTCAGATTTTAATGAGATGATGGAATTTATTAAAGAAGAAGTAATATCATTAATGACAGCACAGCAAATATTAAAAGAAGAGCAAGAAGAAATATTACCAATAATGAAAGAAAACTATGATGGATACAAATTTTGCTTAAAAGCAAAAAATCAAATATACAATTCAAATATGTGCTTATATTTCTTATCAAGATATATAAGATTAGGAGAAATACCAGATAAACTAATAGACACAAATATAGCAAGTGACTACAGCAAAATAGGAAAAATGCTAGACTTATGCAAAGGCGAAAACAGATTAGAAATATTAAGAAAAACAGTACAAGGAGAACCGATAGTAAATACAATTATAGAAAAGTTTAATCCAGCAAAAGAATTCACAGAAAATGACATGAGATCAATGTTATATTACTTAGGATATTTAACAATATCAGGAGAGTTAGTAG
>USQS01000045.1 GCA_900556865.1 uncultured Clostridium sp.
GGGGTTTATTTAATGAAAGATAAAGATGACAATATTATTTATGTAGGAAAAGCTGTTAATTTAAAAAATAGAGTTACTTCATATTTTAGAAAAACAAACAAAACAGATAGAATTTTAAAAATGGTTTCACAAATAGACCATTTTGAGTATATTGTTGTGGAAAATGAAGCAGAAGCTTTAATTTTGGAATGTAATTTGATAAAAAAAAATAGACCAAAATATAATGTTTTATTAAAAGATGACAAAACATACCCTTATATAAAAGTAGATGTTAAATCAGATTTTCCAAATGTTTGTATAACAAGACGTAGAATTAATGATGGGGCTAAATATTTTGGACCATATGCAAACCCAGGGGCAGCAAAAGAAATGGTCGATTTTATAAAGCAAAAATATAAAATAAGACAGTGCAAAAATTTTAAATCAAATACAAGAGCTTGTTTGAATTTCCATATAAAAAGATGTTTAGCACCTTGTGTTGGTAATATAAGCAAAGAAGATTATAAAAAACAAATTGATGAAATTATTAGTTTGTTAGAGGGAAAAACGAACCAAGTTTTAAAAGAATTAAAAACAAAAATGAAATTAGCATCTGAAAAGCTTGATTTTGAAGAAGCAGCATATTTAAGAGATAGAATGATTGCAATTGAAACAGCCTCACAAAAACAAAAAGTTTCTAATGTAAATGAAAATAATATTGATGTTATAGGACTGGCTAAAACAGAATTAGAAGTATGTATTGAGATATTTTTTGTACGTGGCAGCAAAATGATAGGAAGAGAACACTATTTTTTTAATAATTTAGAGGACATGGAAGATAAAGAAATAATATCAGGTTTTATAAAACAGTATTATATGGAAAATTTAAATATTCCGAATAAAATAATGGTTAGAGAAGAATTAGAAGACAAGCAAATTATTGAAGAGTGGCTTACTAAACAAGTAACGCATAAGGTTGAAATACATAGCACAAAAAAAGGAGCAAAGCTTCGTTTTGTGGAAATGGCAGAAAAAAATAGTAAGGTTACTTTAGAAAATAGAGAAAAAAATCAAATTTCAGTTTTAATGGAATTAAAAGAAAAATTGCAAATGGAAGTATTGCCACGAAAGATCGAAACATATGATATTTCAAATATTTCTGGGGAATATTTGGTTGCAGCTATGTGTGTGATGGAAGACCGGAATAATTAAAAAGAATTTGTCAAGAAGATTTAAAATAAAAACAGTAATTGGACAAGATGACCCGAAGTGCATGGAAGAGGTTGTTAAAAGAAGGTTAAAACATTCTATAGATGATGAAAATAGTAGTAGGTTTGGAAAGTTGCCAGATGCTATTTTTGTAGATGGTGGAATAACTCAAATAAGAGCTGTAAGAAGAGCAATTGATACATATAATACTAAAATAAAAATATTTGGAATGGTAAAAAATGATAAGCACCAAACAAGAGCATTGATAGATGAAAATAAAAATGAAATAGAAATTTCTATGAGATTGTTTAATTTGATAACAGAATTTCAAAATACCGTACATAATACAGCAATTACATATCATAGAAAATTGAGAGATAAGGAAATTACCAAGTCTGAATTGGACAATATTAAAGGAATTGGAGAAAAAAAGAAAAATATTTTATTAAAAAAATTTGGTAGTGTTCAAAAAATAAAAGAAGCAAGTATAGATGAAATTAGTGATACTAAAGGAATTGATAAAGAACTTGCAAAAAAAATAAAAAATAATTTATAAATGCTAGACATAAAGGTTTTCTTGTGGTAAAATTATTAACAATAACCAATTGGTTAAAGGAGGGATTTTCATGGTTGAAGATAACCAAATTAAAGCACAAGTATCACCTTTTGCTATTAGAAAAGGTGAAATAAAAGTATTTGATGGAAAAGATGGATATGTTTCTATGAATCAAGTTGTCCATAAGATAAATATTGGTCAAATAACAGATTTGCATTTTGCAATTGTTTATTTAGTAAATGAATTTGAATTTATTACTTCAAGACAATTAATGCAAATGCTACAAATTAAAGGATATGATGTGAAATCACAAGATAAATTAAACAATAAATTAGAAAGTTTGGTAAAATCTAAAATTTTAACAAGATATTATTTTAATTCTGAAGAAGGAAAAGGAATATATAGAATTTATTGTTTAGAAAAAATGGGAAAATATTTGTTAGATACACGAGATGATGTAGAATGTAAATGGCAATTATCAGATAATACAAAACCTGTTGCGATGATAAAAAAACGTTTAGCTGGAAACCAAGTAATTATTGCATATTTAAAAAAAGTAAAAGTATTTGATAGTTACACAGTAAAAGTGCCTATAACAGCTAAAACAATGGGGAAAATCTTTAAACCAAGTGGAGGTACAGTTAAGCTTACAAAATCTGGAAAATCTATAAACTTCTTGTTTGAAGTTATAAGAAGAGAACCAGAATGGAAGAAAAAGATTGTTGACAAAATGAAGTTTTATCAAGATTTTTATAATAATTTCATTCCTATGGATTCTGGGTTTAAGTCTTTACCACAATTAATACTTGTATGCGAAGATGAAAGACATATGGCAGAAGTCTTTAGAGAAATTATAACAAACAATATAAAATTTGATAAAATAAAATTGTATTATACAACAGATTTAAGACAAAATGATGAAAGTTTAGAAGGAAGTTTAACAGAATTTGTGCTAGATGAAAAAACAAATAAATATAAGGCACAAAATATAGATTTAAAATTATTAAATTAAAAATATCATAAGAATGAAAGGAAGAATTAAAATGCTAGATTCAATGGAAAAAATAGTTAATCTTTGTAAAGCTAGAGGATATATATACCCAGGTTCAGAAATATATGGAGGACTTTCAAATACATGGGATTATGGACCATTAGGGGTAGAACTTAAAAATAATGTGAAAAAAACTTGGATGAAAAAAATGGTGCAGGAAAATAAATACAATGTTGGGTTAGATAGTAGTATTTTAATGAATCCTCAAGTATGGGTTACAACAGGTCATGTTGCAGGTTTTTCAGACCCATTAATAGATTGCAAAGAATGTAAAACAAGACATAGAGCAGATAAATTAATAGAAGAATGGGCTGCTAAAAATGGAAAAGATGTTATTGCAGATGGATGGAGTGACGAAGAAACTGTAAAATATATAAATGATAATAATATTGTTTGTCCAAATTGTGGAAAGTTAAATTATACTCCAATTAGAAAATTCAATTTAATGTTTAAAACATTTCAAGGGGTTACTGAAGATGCAAAATCTGAAATATATCTTAGACCAGAAACAGCACAAGGAATATTTGTTAATTTTAAAAATGTTTTAAGAACTACAAGAAAAAAATTACCAATGGGTATATGCCAACAAGGAAAAGCATTTAGAAATGAAATAACACCAGGAAACTTCATTTTTAGAACAAGAGAGTTTGAACAAATGGAAATAGAGTTTTTCTGCAAACCTGATACAGATTTAGAATGGCATGAATATTGGAAACAATATTGTAAAAATTTCTTATTATCACTTGGAGCAAAAGAAGAAGATATAAGATTTAGAAACCATACAAAAGAAGAACTATCATTCTATAGTAAAGCAACTGCAGATATAGAATATAGATTCCCATTTGGTTGGGGCGAAGTATGGGGAATTGCAGATAGAACAAATTATGATTTATCAAGACATATGGAAGCAACTAAACAAGATTTAACATATCAAGATCCAGATACAGGGGAAAAATATGTTCCGTTTGTAATAGAACCTTCTGTTGGAGCTGATAGACTTGTATTAATGTTTTTATGTAATGCATATGAAGAAGAAAAATTGCCAGATGGAGATGTTAGAATAGTACTTCATTTACATCCTGCTTTAGCACCATATAAAGCTGCAATTTTACCATTATCTAAAAAATTATCAGAAGAGGCTATTAAATTACATGAAAAATTATCTAAATCATTTATGTGTGATTATGACGAAACAGGTTCAATTGGTAAAAGATATAGAAGAGAAGATGAAATTGGTACACCTTATTGCATTACAGTAGACTTTGAGACAGCTAAAGATAATAAAGTAACTATAAGAGATAGAGATACAATGGAACAAATTCGTTTGCCAATAGATGAAGTAGAAAATTGGATAAAAGAAAAAATAGCATTTTAAAAAAAGAGTAAGCCTTTTGGTTTACTCTTTAAAACAAGAAAAGGATGGAATTTTGTATGAATAAAAATGAAGTATTACAAGATTATAAAAATCAGGAAGAAAGGTTACTTTTAGCTAAAGTTATGGATAAAATTGATTTTTCAAAATCTAGAAATAAAATAGAAAATACTGATTTTTTAAATTTATTTGAACAGGACTTAATAGATAAATTTATGAAAAAAATAAAATTTACAAATTATTATTTTTTTGGTGGAGCACCTGAAACGGAAAGAAAAATTTTAGTAATATATCCTGAAAAATTAACTGAAGAGATGGCAAAAAAAAATCATTCTAAAATAATAAGTATTATAAAAATAAAATTACCTATTAATCAAGAAGAATTTAACCATAGAAATTATTTGGGAGCTTTAATGAAATTAGGGATTGAAAGAGAAAAAATAGGAGATATAGCAGTAAGAACTAAAGGAGCGGAAATTGTAATAAAAAAAGAAGTAGAAAAATTTCTAGAACAAGCTTTAAGAAGTTTAACAAGATTTCAGAATGCGGAAGTTGAGATTGCAAGTATAGAAGAATTGCAACAAATTGAGGCAAAGAAACTTGAAATAACAGACATTGTGGCCTCATTAAGATTAGATAATATTGTTTCTGCACTAGCTAGAACATCAAGAAGTAAAGCAACTGAAATTTTAAATCAAGAAAGAGTTTTTCTTAATTTTAAATGCGAAACAAAATCTTCCAAAATGGTAAAACCAAATGATATTATTACAATTAGAGGAAAAGGAAGATTTGAATTTAAAGAAATTTCAGGAAGTACTAGAAAAGGAAGATATGTTATTAAAGTTGATAAATATGTGTAATATATGCACACAAATTTAAAATTAACATACAATATACAAATATGTTAATGGAGGATTAACTTGTGGCAAAAATATTAGTTTTTAATAATGATACAGACAGAATGGAGTCATACATAAGAAATGAAAATGATCCAATGCCATATAACACAAATGGTACTTTAAGGGTTCGAGAGTTTAGAGGCTCAAGCAGAAGTAATATATTATGGACAACAAAGAGAACGATGCAAAGTTGGAATAGCCAAAGATATGTGTTTGGTAGTCCAATTCCAGTTGGGTTTGCCTTTAAAAGACCATATGAAGGAGGGCACGGAAACCAAAGCCAACATTATGCCGGTGTTGCATTTGATGTTGGGCAAACTTTAAGTAGTACTAAAAGAAGGGCTCTTTGGAATAGTGCAAATTCTTCAAAAATTTGGAGTTATGTTGAACCAATTAGCTATACACCAACATGGGTTCATTTTGATAAAAGATTTGGCAAACCAGCTTGTAGCAGTGGAGGTTTTCCTTTAATAAAAAGAGGAAGCTTAAGCAATTATGTTCTTGTTGCACAAGATGATTTAAATACATTAGGATATAGCACAGGTGGGTTGGATGGAATTTTTGGAGCTAGAACACAAGATGCTGTTAGAAGATATCAACAAAATGTAGGGTTAACTTCAGATGGAATTGTTGGATGTAATACATGGCGTTCTCTTCAAGAAGCGGTTATAGGAACAGGACCAACTAGTACAACAATTAATTAAATATTAAAGTTGACTTAAAATATAGAGTAAGTTAGATTAGTAAAATAATCTAACTTACTCTATAAATTATAGAAAATTTCTTTGAGTTTCTTATAATATAAATACATTCTACAGAAGAATTTCTATGTTTTTTTTGGAAAACAAAGACGGAGCATGTAAGAGCGTCAAAAAGTTAAATATTTAATCACCCCACTTTTGTATAGGGTCAATTTGGAATTGCATATTTTTTAAATAATTTAAAATTCCTGCATCTGTTTTAAAACTAAAACCGATTTTATAATTGCAAAGTTTTTGATATTTTGCATGCATTTGTTTATTTACTTTGTTAATACCATATTTTCCGGTCACCTATAATGGGATAACCAATATGAGCAAGATGTGCTCGAATTTGATGAGTTCTACCAGTTTCGATATCAACATCTAAAAGAGAAGTATTATTTTCAAATGTTTTAATAACTAAATAAGATGTGATAATTTTTGAATATCCTTTTTTGGGAACATCTGATATATAAACTAAAGATTTAGAGCTGTCTTTGAAAAGGTATGCTTCCATAGTTTGTTTTTTTATTTTTGGTATACCATAAACTAATGCTAAATAGTGTTTTTCTATTTCATGAAGTTTGAATTTGTTTAATAAAATATCAAGTGCAATTTGATTTTTTGCAAATAAAACTAACCCAAAAGTATTTCTATCTATTCTATGACAAGGCTGTGGTAGAAAGTTTGAATTAGAATACTCTTTAGCAATAAGATGTGTTAAACTATTATTTCCAGTAACTTCAATACCGACTGGTTTATTAATTAATAATATGTTTTTATCTTCATAAACTTTATTGATAGGAATTTTGCTTTCCAAAAGTTTATCAGATATAAAAATTAAAATTTCATCATTTTTAAAAATGGTAATATTTTTGTTTATTCTTTTTCCATTTACTTTTATATCTTTTTTTCTTAATGTTTTATAAAACAAATTGTAAGACAAGTTAGGAAATTCATTAAATATGAAACTATCTAATTTTTTATTATTATATTTATTTGGTACAATTAATTTTTTCATAATGATATTATAATGGAATTAGGTAAAAAAAGCAAGTTAGTTTGAAGGCAAAATTTATTCTAAAATTTGAAGAATATGAAGTGTAATCAATAAATAAAAATTTTTTTGAAAATTTTCAAAAAAAGTATTGACAAAAATCGACACAGATGTTATTATAAAAAAGTACCACGCAAGAAGAGCATAAAAACATCTATAAAAGATAAAATTTATGTG
>USQS01000046.1 GCA_900556865.1 uncultured Clostridium sp.
ATTCAATACACTAAACAAATTAGAAGATAAAGAAGATTTAATATTTAAAGCAATAAATGATATAAAGAAAAATGGATTAACAAAAGAAGAATTATCAAGACTATTTGATAAAATAGTAGTGTTTGATAAGCAAGAGATTACAGAAGATATAAAGCAGGAATACAACTTAAATGATGAAATGTATAATGAATTGTATGAAAATGGAGGGTTGCTATTTCATTTGAAATTTATGTACCCACAAACTATCACAAACAGGAGGATGTGACATTGGTTCTAGACCTATAGATCTTCATTTAAAATCATTTGAAAAATTAGGAGCAAACATTGAAGAATATTATGGTAGAATTATTTGTAAAGTTGAAGAAATTAATGGAACAGAGATTAACTTAGACTTTCCAAGCGTTGGAACAACGGAAAATATTATTTTGGCATCTGTTTTTGGGAATGGATGTACAACAATAATAAATGCAGCAATGGAACCGGAAATAGTTGATTTACAAGAGTTTTTAAATAGAATGGGTGCAAAAATTGAAGGAGCAGGAAGCAATATTATTAAAATTGAAGGTATAGAAAGATTAAAAGATGTTAGCTATAATATAATGCCAGATAGGATTGAAGCAGGAACTCTTTTATGTGCAGCAGCTATTACAGGGGGAGAAATTAAGCTAAAAAGAGTTAATCCTAATCATATGTTACCAATATTAGATAAGCTAACAGATATAGGCTGTAAAATAACTATAAAAGAGAATGAAATTGAGCTTAAAGCACCTAAAAGATTAAAGGCACAAGATATAAGAACTATGCCATATCCAGGTTTTCCTACTGATATGCAAGCAATAATATCTACTTGTTTAGCAACAGCAAATGGAACATCTGTTGTTGTAGAAAATATATTTGAAAATAGATTTAAATATACACAAGAATTAAATAAAATGGGGGCAAAAATAAGTATAGAAGGAAAAACGGCAATTATAAAAGGTAGTAAAAGATTATATGGGGCAAATGTTAAAGCTACAGATTTAAGAGGTGGGGTAAGTTTAGTTTTAGCAGGGCTTATAGCCAAAGGGAAAACACGAGTTGATAATATTGAATTTATTTTGCGTGGATATGAGAAAATTGAAGAAAAATTAAAAAAATTAGGAGCAGAAATTTACATTATAAAGCCATAAAATTCCAATGCAATTAAAAAATAATAAAAAAACTATCCCAAAATTGAAGAATTTTGTCCCAGAATAAAATTTTTAGATTTTTATAAAAAAAGCAGTTAATGTATATATGTTGATTGATATTTGAATCAATCATTATGAAAACTGAAAAAGTTGTAGATAATTATGTCGATGATATCAAATATTAAAAACTCTGAAAAATATTGATTTTTCAGAGTTCTTTCTTTGTTTTAGCAATTTCACCATATTTTTTATATATTTTATCAATATCCTGCATAACATTTTCCTCATTTTACTTATTTAGTATCTTTTTTTTATATTTCGTTACAAAATATTTGACTATTAGTTACAAATTATGAATATACCATGGCGAAAACTAATCTATGCATTCTCATTTCCTATGGTAGCTAGTATAACATATAACTTACATTAAATCAACATAAAAAGAAACAAAAATTCGTAAATAAAAATAATTTGCAAAAACTACTTGAAAGTTTATAAATTTTATGTTAAAGTGAAAATAATGAATAAAAAGGAATGATATAGCCATGCAAATTATAACAAGTAAAGAAAATCAGTTAGTTAAGCACATATGCAAACTAAAAGAAAAAAAATATAGAACACAATATAATGAGTTTATAGTAGAGGGAGTAAAGCTTGTTAAAGAAGCAATAAAAGAAAATGCAAAAATTAAAAAGATTGTGATAAGCAAAACTGGAAAAGAAAGTAAGTTAATAGAAAAATATTTAGGTAATGAATTAGAAAAGATAAATTATGTACAAGTTGAAGATAATATTTTTAAACTTATTTCAGAAGTGGAAAATCCTCAAGGAATTTTAGCTGTTATTCAAAAAAAATTTGAAAAAAATGAAATAAAAAATGAAGAAATTATAGTTGCATTAGATGGTTTGCAAGATCCAGGAAATTTAGGAACAATATTAAGAACAATAGATAGTGTCCGGTTTAACGCAAGTTATTGTTTCAAAAAATACGGCAGATTGCTATAGTTCTAAAGTTATTCGATCTACAATGGGAGCAATTTTTAGGGTAAATATTATTGAAAGTCAAAATTTAGTTAAAACCCTAGAAGACCTTAAAATAAAAAAATATGAAATACTTGTTACAGCATTAGAAAAAGCAGAGTCTATATATAACCTAGAATTAAAAAATAAAATTATAGTAATTGGAAATGAAGCAAATGGCGTATCAAAGGAAGTATTTAATATAGCAGATAAAAAGATGACAATTCCAATGTTAGGCAAAACAGAAAGTTTAAATGCATCTGTTGCAACTGGAGTTATTTTGTATGAATGTGTTAGAAGAAAATTAATTAAATAAAGAAAATGGGCTAAAAAATAATTCAAAGCCAGAGTTATACTATTTAGGAAGGAATGGAGTTACAATGGAAGAAAATAGAAATGCTTATTCAGAAGTAATAGAAATTTTAAAATTAATAGAAGATGAAGAAACACTTGAAAAGCTACCAATAGAGATGTTGGAAGTTTTAAAGTCAAAAACTAACCCAGAATATAAACCTGTAATTTTAAAAGATGTTCCATTAGAAGAGCAAAACCTGCAAAAAGAAACATATAACATTCTTGCGTGGATTTCAACGAAATATTTATTAGATGATGAAGAAATAAAACAAGAAAACATAGAAGATATAAAAGCAGAAGATGAGTGTAATAAAGAAGAAAAAATTATTAAAGAAGAGCAAGCAGTAGATAATAAAAAAGAATCGAATTATGAAAATAATGATAATTTACCAGTATTATATAAAGATATGAAATGGTACCAAAAAATCAAAATAAAAATTATAGAATTCTTTAATAGATTATTTAAGAAAAAAAATCTTAATATAGAAAATGAAGATTTATAAAGAAAGGAATGACCTGAAAAAAATGAGACCTGTTATAGAAAAACAAGGGTTTAAAGCAATATATATTGTATATATTGCTTTGGCTATTTTATGTATTATTGCAATTGGAATAGCTGTATATATGCAATTCTTTAAAGATGAAAAAATTGGCGTAGTGCTTGGTATTACAAAAAAAGAAGACAAAGAATATAATGAGCTAAAAGAAAATTTTACAAATATTTTTACAAATAATCTTACAAAAGAAAATATGTATACAGGAGAAATAAAAAAAATAAGAGAAAATGAAGATATTGTTTTTTCTGCGTATAATGTACAGGAACAAAAAGATAATTACATAATAAATATACAATTACCATTTTTTAATATTAATTCTGATACCGCAAAAGAAATAAATAAAGAGTTAACAAAAAGTTTTAAAGAAAAGTCCGAACAGATCATGAAGTCTAATACAGAAGAAAAAAAGATATATACTATAAAATATAAAGCGTATGTTACTAATGAAATATTATCAATGGTTATATTATCTGAATTAAAAGAGGGGAATAATAACCAAAGAATTATTTTTAAATCATATAATTATAATTTAGCAACAAATAAACAAGTTGATATTAATGAATTAATACAATTAAAAAATATAGATAAAACTAATGCTAATAAAAAAATTAAAGAGGAGATAGAAAAGTCGCAAGAACAAAATACAAAACTTGCAGAACTTGGCTATAATACAATTACAAGAGATGCAACAAGTGACACATATAAAATTGAAAATACCAAAGAATTTTTTCTTGGAGACAAAGGGTATTTATATATAATTTACCCTTATGGAAATAAAGAATATACAAGTGAAATGGATATTGTTATAATTAAGTAAAAGGAAGTTAGGATAAACCAATTAAATACAAAAACGGAAACCTTTGGGATTAAAGGTTTCCTTGCTTGAAAATAAAAGGGGATGTTTTTTTCTTAAGTCAATTGAGTATTTCAATTAACTTGTTATAAATATACAATATTTTTTTGTTCTTTTTGTGAATAAAATGTGAAAGTTAATAGCAAATATGTGATTATGTTTCGAACTCTCATAGGAAGTTTATTAAACCCCAAAAAACATTGACAAAGCTGAGGCAAAAATGTATCACTTTTATACTTTTAATTGTCAAAGTGCTTAATTTTAAAATTAGATTATTTTCCAGTTTTTTGTGGTTTGTCGAATTGTGTCAAAAAAGTTTTTGTTGACAAATGGGCTAAAAGCTATTTTGAATGAAAAGGCTACTTTAGAAGGATAATAGGTAAAATAAATTTATGGAAAGCCAAAGATAAAACTTAAAATTATAGTTAACTAAATGGCTTTCTTTTTGTCTCCATAACAGAAAGTACACACTACTTCTTTATTATGGAAAACCACATTGCATAGAAAATTTATTTCATAAATTTTCGTAGGAGAACAAAGACAGGGCATGTAAAATTATCAAAAATTTAGAAAAGTTTAATCATGCACCTTTTGTTCTATCTTGCAATTATTCTTGCAATAGCAATTATTATTAAGATAGTCCCAGAAATTATAGATAAGTGTTTTTGAGATATTTTAAAGTTTTTTATTATGTTTATTGCTATAAAATTTCCTATGTTTATAAAACATATGTGGAAAAATGCAGCTAAAAATGGATAAATAAAATTATTTATTCCCATAATACCACAACTTAAACCAACACAGCTTGCATCAATTGATACAGTAAGTGCTAAAAGTATGGATTCTTTTGAATCAATTGAGTTTGAGTTGTCAAAGTCAAAATCATTTATTTTTTCTTTAAAGCTTTTACAAATTGTATATGTTCCTAATATAATTAAAAGCAAAGAACCAAATATTGTTGCAAAACTCGGAGAAAAAAACGTTGAAATGTAGTGACCGAGTATCATTGCAAGGCTTGTGGATACAAGAGCAATTGTAAAAATAATAAAATTACAAATTTTAGATATTTTTGCTTTTTTTATACCATATACAATTCCTAAACTTAAAGCATCTATGCTAACAGATATTGCAAGAAGTATACAACTTAAAATCATATTATACACCTCACTAAAATATAATATGACTTTTTATGACAAAAAGTGAAAAAAAGTATGCAAAAACAAAAAATCATAGTACAACATACTAGTTTGACAAAATTATGTAAATGTGATACAATAAAGGTCATTTCATCTCCCTCAAGGTTCTTTTGCTTCGAACCTTGGGAAAGAGAGCTAGCACTTCAGTACATAGTGCTGGCTCTTTTTTTTAAATTCTATTGACTTTTGGAGAAGAATGGTGTAAAAATAGTAAGAGAAAAAATAGAAAGGAATGATTTTAAAAATGAAAAAAATTAGAGGATTTGAAATTGCAAAAGGATTCGAAGATAAAGGTATAAATTTACCTATAAGAAAAACAAAAGGGTCTGCAGGATATGACTTTGAAGTTGCAGAAGATGTTGTAGTACCAAAATTTGAAAAAGGTCAAAAACCAACAATCATTAAAACAGGAGTAAAAGCATATATGCCAGAAGATGAAGTTTTATATTTATATGGAAGAAGTTCAAACTTTAAGAAAAAAGGTTTAATGCTTGCAAATAATGTAGGAGTAGTAGATAGTGATTATTATGGAAATGAAGAAACAGATGGCCATATTATGTTTTCTGTAATTAATTTTAGAGATGAAGATGTTTTAATAAAAAAAGGAGAAGTTGTAGGACAAGGTGTATTTTCTAAATATTTATTAGTAGATGATGATAATGCACAAGGAAAAAGAACAGGCGGTTTTGGTTCTACAGATAAAAAATAATAAGGAAGTATATTTTTTATGAAAGATTTTATAAATAAAATTGAAAACAAAAAAGAAATTCTTTTTGAAATTTTAGCATTAGCTTTAATTGCTCTTTTTTGTTTTAGTATAACACCTAAAACATTGCAAAATGATACATATTACACAGTTTCTATTGGAAATTTAATTTTAGAAAATGGAATAGATATGAAAGACCATTATTCATGGCATGAAGATTTACCATATACTTATCCACATTGGCTTTATGATGTGCTTACAGCACTAGTTTATAATTTGGGAGGTTGGAATTTAATATATGTTGCAACATGTGCCTTATCTATTCTGCTGGGATTTGTTATTTATAAGGTAAATACGAGTTTAAACAAAAATCAGGTTGTATCATTTGTGCTTACAATTGGAGTAATGTATTTAATAAAAGGATATATTGCGGCAAGAGCTCAATTAGTAACATTTATACTATATATGATAGTAATATTTTTAATTGAAGAATTTTTAAAAAATCCTAAAAAGTTGCGGTTATAGTTTAGGAATAATTATTTCATCAATATTAATTGCAAATTTACATGTAGCAGTATGGCCATTTTTATTTGTACTTGCACTTCCATATATTGCAGAATATATAATAGCAGTTTTTGCAGATATAATTATTTTTCAAAAGTTTAAAATATGGAATATAAAAGTTCAAATGGCAATTTTATATAAAAATAATGAAAGTAAGTTAAAAGAAAAAAGAGAGCTATTAGAAAAAATAAATATATCAAATAAAAAAAGAAAAGCAAAAAGAGAAAGTGAAGAACCATATAAAATTGAAATTAAGAAAAATCCAAATGTTAAATGGCTTATTGTGCTAATGTTAATATGTAGTTTAACAGGCTTTTTAACACCTACAGGAACTACAGCTTATACATATTTATATAAAACTATGATAGGAAATACGGTTGAAAATATAAATGAACATTTGCCTTTAACTTTATCTGAAAATACACCAGATATGTGTGCAATTATTTTACTTTTATCTTTAATTACTTTTACAAAAATTAAAATAAGGCTTTCAGATTTATTTATGATAGG
Organism: uncultured Clostridium sp.; assembly: GCA_900556865.1. Classification (GTDB taxonomy): domain Bacteria; phylum Bacillota; class Clostridia; order TANB77; family CAG-508; genus CAG-269. The sequence continues at coordinate 6,929 of USQS01000046.1, forward strand.
TGGGTTAACATACCTTATGTTTATGTCCAAAAGGCAAGTTACAATGTTGGCCTTAGTAGGGTCAATT
>USQS01000047.1 GCA_900556865.1 uncultured Clostridium sp.
TGCAAGATATCAAGATATATTTGATGTGAAATTTTATTTATTATGTATATATCTTGATATCTTGCATAACTATGATCAGTTTTCCAATTTTGAACATCTTGTCCATAATTTAATGTTAAATTATCTAATTTATTTATATCTAATACATAATAATTTTCATCATCATTTACATTAAAACTAATTTCATTTGCACCATTTGCTTTTAAAAGATTTTCAAAATCTTTTCCTTCACTTGTATTTGTAATGTATGGAGTGTTTTCATCAACTAATGGTATGCTTCCATTTTTTAGGTAATATTCTGAAACTTTACTATTTAATATTTCAATGTCATCATATAATTCATTTAATTTTTTGGTTCTTATTTGACTTTTAGAGCCATAAATCAACATTCCAGTAATTATTAGCAAAACAACAACCATTATAGTAAGCACAATTAATGTTACACCTTTGTTACTTTTTATTTTCATATTGAACTTTCCTTTCTAAAAGTTGCTAATTTTAATTTAATTTTTATCCATCTTTTCACTAATTTGTGCATATTTCTTTAATTTTTCATAAACAAGGTAATTTATACTTCCTGCTGGAAATTTTCCAAATTTATCTTTTTTACCTGCTGGAACCCCTGTTAGAACTTCAATACCCTCATCAATTGTTGATATACTATAAATTGTAAATAGTCCATTTCTAACACTGTCTATAACTTCGTCCGATAACTGCAAGTTTTTAACATTTTGTGTAGGTATCATAACACCATGTGTTCCATCTAGACCTCTCATTTTGCAGATTTGGTAAAATCCTTCTATTTTTTCATTAACACCACCAATTGGCTGAATTTGTCCCTTTTGGTTTACAGAACCTGTTACTGCAATAGATTGATTTATTGGTATTTCAGCCAAACTAGAAAGTAACCCATAAAGTTCTGTGCTTGAGGCACTGTCTCCATCCACCCCATTATATAATTGTTCAAAACAAATACTTGCCGTTAAACTAAGTGGTATATCTTGTGCAAACCTTTCTCCTAAAAATCCGTTTAAAATAAGCACACCTTTAGAATGTGTTGAACCTGACATTTCAACTTCTCTTTCTATATTTATTATTCCTCTTTTTCCTGTATAGGTATTTACTGTTATTTTTGATGGTTTTCCAAAAGAATAATTTCCTATTGTCAAAATGGTTAAACCATTTAGTTCCCCTACTTTTTGACCACTTGTATCTATAAGCAAATCATTATCTTTTATCATTCTTGTATAAATTGTATCATATTTTTTTATTCTTTCTTTTTGTTCATTTAATGCTTTTTCAATAAAGTTTTGTGTTACAATTTTTGATTTAGAAAGTCTTGCCCATGTTGAAGCTTCTCCTATTACTTCAAATAAATCATTAAATAGTGTTGATATTTTGGTTTGGTCTCCTGCCATTCTTGAAGCATATTCTACAACTCTTGCCATTGCATATTTATCTAAATGTAATAAATTTTCTTGAATGCAATAGTCATGAATAATTCTTGCTAATCTATTAACATTTTCTTCATTAAATTCTGCTTCATCTTCCCATTCTACTTTTATTTTAAATAAATTTTTAAAGTCTGAATCCATTTCTAAAAGTGCTTGGTAAATAAGGCTATCCCCTATTAAAATCACTTTTAAATCTAATGGTATTGGCTCTGGTTTTAAAGATACCATTACCATTGCAGAGCGTTGTTCTGCAGCATTTTCAATTCCAATTTCTTTTATTCTTAATGCCTTTTTTAATGTGTCATAACATATTCCATTTGCAAGTAAATCTCTTGCTTGAAAAATAATGTATCCACCATTTGCTTGTTGAAGTAGTCCTGATTTTATCATTGTGAAATCAGTTTTAAATGAGCCATAGTAATTTTCATATTCTAATTTTCCAAATATGTTTTGGTATGAATAGTTTGAGTCCATTATTACTGGTGCACCATCTAAATTACTATTATCTACAAATAGATTTACTCTATAATTTAATGCGGGATTAACTTTTTGCATTATTGGTTGATTCATATTTTGTTGTTGATTTTGTACATTTTCATCTTCTAAAAAGTCTGGTACATTTTTTAATACATCCTGTTTTACATCATTTAAAAATTTATTTATTTTTTTATTTCTTTTATATTTATTTTTTAATAAATTAATATGAACATTAACTGTAAGCAATGCAACATTTGATTGCCATTCTGCTATTTTCTTGTCTGAATCTCTTTCAATTTGTTTTATTTTACCTATAACGTCCATAATTAGTTCTTGCACTACATTTGATTTTTCTTCAAATTCGTCTTTTATTTCTTGCTCTAATTTTTCAAATTCTTCTTCTTTTAGTGCCTTTCCATTTAATACTGGCATCATATAGATTCCATTTTGTGCCGATTTTACTTGGAAACTATGTTTTAATGCTTCTTGCTCAAGTCTTTCCATTAGCTTTGTTCTTTTTTCTTCATATGATTGCCTAATAAATGATTTTTCTTTTTCAAAGTCGTCATTATTAAAGGTGTTTTGAATATCTTTTCTTATTTCTTTAATAAAATGCTCCATGTCTTCTTTGAATTCTTTTCCATGTCCTGCAGGCAATGAAACTGCAATTGGTGCATTTGGGTCAGCAAAATTATAAATATAACACCAATCTGATGGTACTTTTTTCTTTTTTGCAATTTTCTTTAAGTAATTTTTAGTATACATTGTTTTTCCAACGCCACTTGGACCTTCTAGATAAATGTTATATCCTTTAATATCAACATTCATTCCAAATTCTAAAGCTTTTATTCCTCTGTCCTGCCCTATTCCTGTTGTTATTGATTCTAAATTTTCTGTTGTTTCAAATTTAAAAATATCTGGTTTACAAGTCATTTTTAATTTTTTGTAATTTAGTTCGTTTTTATTTTTCATTGGTTCTCCTCCATTTAAAATTCTTCAATTGTATTATATACAAATTGATATTTTTTATCAATAGTTTTTTTAATTTTTTTTCAATTCATCTATAATAACTTTATAATCTTTGGCTACAAGTATCGCTGTTCCCGAAACGAGAATATCTGCTCCTGCTTTTTTTACGTTTTCCATTGTTGCTAAATTTATTCCACCATCTGCTTCTATTTGAGTTTCTAAATTATTGCTATTAATATATTTTTTTAAATTTTCTATTTTTTTTATTGTATCTGGAATAAGAGTTTGTCCGCCTTTTCCCGGCTCAACTGTCATTACTAAAACTATATGAATATATGGCAAAAATTTATAAATTTTTTCTATATTTGTTTCTGGCTTTATTGATATTCCAACTCTTGCATTGTTTTGTTTTATGTAATTAATTAATTTAAAAACTTCTTCTTCACTTTCACAAGCTTCTAGATGAAATGTTATAATATTAGGCTCAATAGGCAAAAAATCTTCTATTGTTTTTTTTACATCTTTTACCATTAAGTGAACATCCATAGGTAAATTAGATACTCTTTTTATATAATGTGATAATTCCATCATTTTGTTATATGTTTTCTTTTCTACAAATTGTCCGTCCATTACATCTATATGAAAATAGTCTGTTTTTGCTTTTTCTAAATTTAATATTGTTTCTAATTCTTTTCCTTTTTGAATACTTAAAATTGAAGTTGATACTTCTAACATTTAAATTCCTCCTTCAACAAAATCCTGATTTAAAATCAGGATTTTATTTTCAATTATCATTAATTATTTTTTGCAAATTTTCTTTTAATGGATCTAAATCATTCAATATTATATCCCATATTATTTTCAAATTTATTCCTTCATATTCTTTATCCTCCTTATAGGATAAATTAATTATTCTATAGTAATACTTGTTGTATTATTTAAGTTTATGTCTTTTTTGCTTTTTAATACGTCATTTATATAGACTTTAACCGTTACGGTACCTTTTCCAGAAATAGGTTGCATTAAGTTTGTAGTTGTTGGGTCAACTTTTTCTTTAAATACAGAATCTTCGCCTACCATAATTTTTAAATCCACATCTTTTACTTTTCTTTCTGTATTTGTTTCATTTTTATCTTGGCTATCTTCATATTCAACTTTTCCATCAAGTAAAGATTTTACATTTACTGTAAGAGTTGCATATTTCATTTCTGTTAATTTATTTACTGTAATAGTAATTGAACTTCCTTGTTCAACTTCTTTTCCTGCATCTATACTTTGCTTTAATACAACACCATTATCTTTTGAACTATCTTCTTCATAAGCTACAGTAACTTTTACCCCTAAATCTTCTAATGCCTTTTTAGCTTCTTCTTCTGTTTTACCTATAACAGAAACAACAGATGATTTTTTAACTCCTGTACTTACATGTATTACCACAGTATCTCCAGCATATACTTTTGAATCTTGCTCTGTTTCTTGGCTTATTACATAACCTGCCTCTATTTTTTTGCTTTCTTCTTCTACTATTTGATATTTTAATTTGGCTTTTTCTAATGCTTTTATTGCGTCATCTTCAGACATTCCTATAACTTTTGGAACTATTGCCTCTTCTATACCTTTACTTACTACTACTTTTATGGTGCTTCCTTCTTTTATATTATAATTATCACTATATAATGGGTCTTGTGAAATAATATATCCTTCTGCATATTCACTATTATATTCTTCAGATGAAACCTCTAATTTCAATTTACTTTCATCTAATAATTTTGTAGCATCTTCTTTACTCATACCTACTAAATTTGGCATTATAACTTCTGCTGGATTTGTTAATTTGAAAAATAGCATAGTTCCTCCTAAACTTAAAGCAAATAGTATTATAATTGCCAAAAATATTGATAACCCTTTATGTTTTTGTACAAAAGCCTTTAATTTCCCTGGCTTTTTCTTTTTATTGTTTTCTATATTCTTTGCTTCTTCTTCTATTTCTTTTGTAGATATTTTTCTAGTTTCCATATCTGGAACATATTCTAAATTATCTACAAAGTCTCCATCTGGATCTTTTAAAACTTGCTTTAAATCTTTTAGCATAAGTGTTACACTTTGATAACGTAAATTTGTATCTTTTCTCATTGCTTTTAAAATTATATCATTTGCAGCCTGTGGGATTTTTTCATTTAATTGTTTTGGTGCAATCGGCTCTTCTTGTATATGTTTTAAGGCTACTGAAACTGGAGTATCTGCATCAAAAGGAACTTTCCCTGTAAGCATTTCATACAATACAACTCCTAATGAATATATATCAGATTTAGCATCTGTATAACCACCTCTAGCTTGCTCTGGAGAAAAATAATGAACAGAACCTATTGTGGTTCCAAAAGCTGTTATTGTAGAATTTGATACTGCCTTTGCAATTCCAAAATCTGTAACTTTTGCCACACCATCTTCTGTAATTATTATGTTATGTGGTTTTACATCTCTATGTACTATATTATTTTTATGTGCGACTTCTAATGCTGAAGCTATTTGAATAGCTATGTTTATTGACCATTTCCAAGGAAGTGGTCCATGTTCTTCTAATATTATTTCTTTTAGAGTTTTTCCTTGTATTAATTCCATTACTATATAATAAAGGTTTCCATCTTTTCCTACATCATAAACAGATACAATATTGGGATGTGTTATACTTGCTGCTGCTTGAGCTTCAACCTCAAATCTTTTTATAAATTCTTGGTCTGTTGTAAACTCATCTTTTAATATTTTTACTGCAACATATCTATTTAACACATGGCACTTTGCTTTATAAACAGTGGCCATTCCCCCATTTCCAATTTTCTCTATAATTTCATATCTGTTTCCTAACAATTTTCCCTCTAAATCCATTTTTTACATTCCTTTCTTTTGGAAGTTTTCTCATTGTTCACTTTAATTCACTAATATTTTCTTGTAAATTTAAAGTCTAATTTTTGTTAAAATATAACGATATTTTTATAAGTTTTTTATTGTTATAACTGTTATATTATCAAAACCGCCATTTTCATTTGCTAAATCAACTAACTCTTTTGGCGCCATTTCAAAGTTTTTATTTACCATATTAAATATTTCTTTTTCTGAAACCATATTTGTTAATCCATCTGAGCATATAACAATTGTGTCTTCTTTTTGAAATCCTCTAACCATTATATCTGGCTCAACAAAGGCATTACAGCCCAATGCTTTTACTAACATATTTTTTTTAGGATGATTTTTTGCTTGTTCTTTTGTTATTGTTCCTTCTTTTACTAATGTTTGTACATAGCTATGGTCTTGTGTTAATTGCCTAATTAAACCTTTTCTAATTCTATATACTCTACTATCTCCAATATGTCCAATATATGCTTTATTATTATATATTAAGCAAATCTCTAATGTAGTCCCCATTCCTTCAAAATTTTGTTTATTTTCTAAAGATTTTTCATATATAACCATATTTGCATATTCCATACTACTTCCGATAAGTTGTACAAGACTTTCTTTATCTTTTGGTGTATCTAAAAAATTATTTTCTATATAGCTTTTTGCACATTTTATTGCAAGCTTGCTAGCTATGTCACCTGCATTACAACCACCCATTCCATCTGCTAAAATATATAAGTGTATATTGGCAAATTGATCTTCTGTAATATAGTAACTATCTTGATTAATTTCTCTAACCTTGCCTATATCGGATTTAGCATATGCTTTAACCATGGTTTCACCTCTTTTTTCTTTGCAAATTTTCACAGATTATTTATATCACAAGTTATGTTTTTTTTCAATATTTTTTTAAAATTATTTTCCTTGTATTGTGTATATTCTACAAAACATGTAAAAAAGTCAAGTTTTTTCAAATAAATCTAGTAAAGATTTATGTAATAACTAGTATATTTCATTTTTTACTTCTTTACTCATCTATATGAGGTATATGCTAAACCTTTTTTCAAATCATTCATCATATTGTTTTTATACTACATTACTATTCATAATGTGTTAATTTTTATATCTATTATTTTATGTAAATTTTTAATGTGTTCATTATATTTTCTATATTTTTGTTTCTAATATAATTA
>USQS01000048.1 GCA_900556865.1 uncultured Clostridium sp.
ATATAATATACTATCAATAAAAAATGTAGTTTTCTTCTAACATAAAAATGGAGGAAAACCTGCATTTTTTATTTTTGCTTAAAAAGATAAAAAGAAAATGATAAATAAAAAAATATATAATAGAAAAGTTGGAAAACTTTTCTATTATATAAGTCTATGAATTTGTTTTTAGTAGTGTATCAATAAGTCCACAAGATTCTCTTTTTTCGTTACAAATTAAATCTGTTACACAAGTTGCACCAAGTCCTTTGCCTAAAAGGGGAGATACTTCTTTGACTTGTTTTGCAATTTCTTTTGCTATACCGCGTATCTGCCATTGTGCTTTATTGCAACATCTTAAGTGTAGAATCCATTGCAGGGTTCTACCATTCATAGAAGTTACAACATTTAGCATTTGGCAACCAAGGTAGAAATAAATTAAATCTGTATCAGAAATATTTAAAGACTTAAATTCTTCTAAAACTTCTATATTTCTATCATGAGCTTCTATAAACATTTTTTCAAGTTCTGGTTTAGCTTTTATTGTTGCAGGAACAATGTAGTTTTCAAAATTCCAAAGTGGTAAAAATTCTGGCACAAGAAGTGAGTGCATACGGTGTCTTGTAAGATGAGTTAAAATAGAAAGTGATATTGGAATTTGGAAAGTAAAGTTTACTTGCTCAAGTTCACGATTTTCTTCTTTATGCAAAATTATATTCATATATTTTGCTTTAAAGTCTTTGTCTTTTTTCTCTAAATTGCACATAATTTCAGTTGCTTCACTTTCAGAACATTGAAAATGATACATAATTGAACTTTTTAGTATCACATCATCAGAACTAGCTGTGTAGCTAATAAGATGAGGTTTATCTAAAATTTTTACATTAGGACGACAAGATAAACTTTCTAAATACTCAAAAGGTTCTTCAACTTTTGGAGTATAAGCAGAAATTTGTTCTTCTAAATAAGGAATATATTTTTTTATAATGTTATAAAATTCATTTCCAAGTTTATTTAATTCAGAAATTTTACTTAAAGGTCCATATAAAAAAGATAAAACCATCTTTTTTAGTTCTCTAGCATTTAATCCCATAATTATATTGCTATGGAAAGAGTAAGGTAAAATAAAACGTGAATCTTCAACATTTATACCTTCATCTACTAAATTGCCATATGTGTTGAAAAGATATTTCATGTGTTTAACATATTTTTCTTTTATTTCTTCATTTTTTGGATGAGGCTTTAAATCTTTTGTACGAAATTCTGGAACGTAAAATCCAGCTGTTCTAAAGTCAACTTCTCTTCTAGATTTTATTGTAAATGATGTAAGCCTACTGCCAATTATTGTTTGCTCTACAATAGGGGTAACATCACATATTGCAAAAACCAAATAATCATGTTCAATAATAGATTCATGTCCCATACTGATAATTCTTTTTATTAAATTAAGATTTTTTTCATAATTATTACAGCTTTCTAAAACTTCAAAAACATTTCCTTTAAATCTGGAAAGTTTACCTGCTGCAGCAACTTTTTGAATACGTGTTTCTAATTCTTCTTTGTTACAACCGCCAATTAGTTCTATTTTCATATTTATAAAATTCCTTCCTTTAATTAATTATTCCCATTCTATTGTTGCAGGTGGTTTAGATGTTATATCATAAACAACTCTGTTTACATGTTTTACTTCATTAACAATTCTTGAAGATATTTTTTCTAAAATTTCGTATGGAATTTTACTCCAAACTCCTGTCATAAAGTCTGTTGTTTCAACTGCTCTTAAGGCTATAGTGTAATCATATGTACGTTCATCTCCCATAACACCAACTGAACGTAAATTTGTTAATACTGCAAAATATTGGTTAATTGATTTATGTAGGTTTGCATTGGCAATTTCTTCTCTAAATATGCTGTCTGCTTCTCTTAATATATTTAGTTTGTTTTCTGTAATGTCGCCAATTATACGTATTGCTAAACCTGGTCCTGGGAAAGGTTGTCTAAATACTAGATTTTCTGGAATGCCAAGTTCTAACCCAACTTTTCTTACTTCATCTTTAAATAAGTCTCGTAAAGGCTCAACTATTTCTTTAAAATCAACATAGTCGGGAAGTCCACCTACATTGTGGTGACTTTTTATAACAGCACTTTTTCCTAGTCCACTTTCTATTACGTCTGGGTATATGGTTCCTTGAACTAAAAAGTCAACAGAGCCTATTTTTTTTGCTTCCTGTTCAAATACTCTTATAAATTCTTCGCCAATTATTTTCCTTTTTTTCTCTGGGTCTGTAACATCACTTAATTTATTTAAAAATCTTTCTTTGGCATTTACTCTAATAAAGTTTAAGTCATAATTTTTTGTAAATATTTCTTCAACTTCATCTCCTTCATTTTTTCGAAGTAGACCGTGGTCAACAAATATACATGTTAAATTTTTGCCAATTGCTTTACTTAAAAGTACTGCAGCAACTGAAGAATCTACACCACCAGATAAGGCACAAAGTGCTTTTTTATCTCCGATTTTTTGCTTTAAGGTTTGTATCATATCTTCAGTGAAAGATGACATAACCCAATCTCCTTGGCAACCACATATATTATATAAAAAGTTTTTTATAACTTGAGTACCATTTACAGAATTATTTACTTCTGGATGAAATTGAATTCCATATAGTTTTTTCTCGCAATTTTCCATTGCAGCATTTGGGCAAACAGAGGTGTAAGCGATTTTTTTGAAATTGTCAGGAATTTTTTCAACATAGTCTGTATGACTCATTAAAAATGTATTTGTGTTTTCAAATCCTTTAAATAACAAAGATGTAGTATCTAAATTTACTAAAGTTTCTCCATATTCTCGTGTACTTGCTGTTTTTACATTACCTCCTAAACAGTGTGTCATTAATTGCATACCATAGCAAATTCCAAGAACAGGAATTCCAAGTGTAAAAATTTTTTCATCACATTTAGGCGAATTTTCGCCATAAACACTTGCAGGACCTCCTGTAAATATTATGCCTTTTGGATTTTTTTCTTTGATTTTTTCTATTGGTATGTCAAAAGGAACAACTTCGGAATAAACATTACATTCACGAACTCTACGTGCTATTAATTGATTGTATTGTCCACCGAAATCTAAAATTAAAATTAATTCATTTTTTTTCAAGATATATACCTCCAATTCAAATTTGTTTAATTATACCATAGTTCTTTCAAATTGTCATTAAAAAATTTGCATATAAAAATAATTTAACATATATAGTTACAATTGGTCGCTTACGCGGTGTTTCAAAACAATATATTATCAAATTTTAGAATAGATTATTTCATAAACTGTGAATTGGAACCATATATATTAAATATAGGAGCTAATGTTATGTTTAAAGTAGTAAAGTTAAAAGATATAATTAAGATTTTATTTATAATGATTATTATTTATTTTTTAGGAAGAATAATTTTTAATAATAATAATGAAAGAGTTGAAGCTAAAGTAGACGAGAAAAAGGAAAGTTTTTTAGCTTTAGGTCTTAACTATGAAAGCACATTTATAAAAAAGGTAGTTAATTGTGCAAAAGATGAGGAAGAAAAAACAGAGGATATGGAACAAACTACATCTTTCTTTGAACCAGAATCTATTTTTAAAACTGCTTCAGTGGCATTTAGGGCTGAAAAAAAAGAAGAAAATATTGGACAAGATGACAAAAATACTTCAAAAGAAAATGTTGCTCAAGAAAATATCCAAAATCAAGATGTAGATCAAAATCAAGCTGTAGAAGTTGTAACACCTAACCCTATTGCTGAAAACTATAATAGGGAATTTAATGGTATTAAAATAAAAAATGGAACATCATATGAGTTAACAGATGATATGTTAAATCCAAATAATTTAGAAATTAATAATAAAAATGTTCTTATATTTCATACTCATACATGTGAAAGCTATACAGAAAGTGAAGATTATAAATATATTCCATCACGGAAATTTTAGAACAACAGATTTGAATTATTCTGTTTCAAAAGTAGGAGATGAATTAAACAGTAATTTAGTAAAATATGGTTTTAATGTTAACCATAATACTACTTTTCACGATTTCCCAGCATACACAGGTTCATATACAAGGTCACTTGAAACTGTAAAGCAAACTCTTGATAATTTTAATTCAGATATTATTATAGATTTACATAGAGACGCAATTGGTAGTAATAGTAGTTATGCACCAACAGTGAAAATTGGAGATGATTATTGTGCACAATTGATGTTTGTAATAGGAACTAATGGGGGAGGTCTTTACCATCCTAACTGGAATTCTAATTTAAAATTTGCAATTAAAATTCAAGAAAAGGCAAATGAAATTTATCCAGGATTATTTAAACCTATTGTCCTTAGGAATTCTAGATATAATCAACATTTAGGTAAAGCAGCATGTATTATTGAAGTTGGAGCTACAGGTAATACTTTAAATCAAGCAATTAGTAGTATGAAATATTTGTCTTATGTGATGAGTGAAGCTTTGAAGTAAGCGAATAAAACTTTAAATATAGTTACATACTTAATTTAAAGGAGTGACTTGGTATGTCAAAGGAATTTAATTATTGGGTAAGTGTTTTAAAAAGAATTGGATATTTAGTTATTGCCATTTTTCTTACATTTCTTGCATTCAAGCTTTCTTTGTTTTATATGCCTTTTTTAATAGCTTTTATAATATCTCTTTTTATGGAACCGGGTATTAAAAAACTTATGAAAAAATTTAAGTTTTCAAGAAGGTTAAGTTCTATTATTGTGTTTATAATAACATTTGGAATAATTATTGGCATTCTTGTTTGGGGAGTTATAACACTTGCTTCTGAATCTACTAATTTGTTAAGGAGCTTCAATGATTATTATAATAAGGCATATAGCCAAATTCAAAATTGGGTTGGTAATATTAATATAGATAGTTTAAAAATACCATCTGAATTGTTAGATATAGCTAAAAATACGGCATTTTCGGTGCTAAATAGTTTAGCAAAATGGATTCAAGCTTTTTTTACAAGTTTTGTAAGTAGCATCACATCAATTCCGGCTATTGCAATATATTTTTCTATAACAATTCTTGCTTTATATTTTATTTGCACAGATAAAATTTATATTTTAGATGAGTTGGAACATCATTTGCCGGAAAAATGGATGAAGGAATTGTCAAAACACTTAAGAGAGCTTATAAAGGTTTTAGGAGGATACTTAAAAGCTCAAGCTACACTTGTTTTTATTTCTTTTATAATTTGTTTAATTGGCTTGTATATCTTGTATTTTCTAAACTTTTCAGTTAAGTTTCCACTTCTTATTGCACTTGGAATTGCTTTTATTGATGCTCTTCCAATTCTTGGTTCAGGAACGGCAATGGTACCATGGGGAGTGGTATCTGCCTTAAATGGAGATTTTAAGCTAGGTGTGGCTATTATTGTTTTATGGATAGTAATGTCTGTTGTAAGACAGTTTATAGAACCTAAAATTGTAAGTGGGAATATTGGAATTCATCCAATTTTTACAATTGCTGCTATGTATACAGGTTTTAAGTTTATGGGTGTAACCCGGTTTGTTTATTGGTCCAATTGTGCTTATTATTTTGAAGAATATTTTTAGTAGGTTTTTAGATGGTGGAGTTATGAAAGTTATTTTTGATATAAAATAACTTTCAAAGATTTTTTTGATAGCTTGACAATTTTAATAATGTGTAATATAATGTTAGCCGAAGTTAACATTTAAGGAGAAAGTTATGATTTCAAAAGCATTAGAAGAATATATAAAAACTATGTATGTTTTAAAAATAAAAAAAGGCGAAATTAGAGTTACAGATGTTGCAGATTTAATGAATTGCTCAAAACCCAGTGTAAACAAGGCTTTGAATAATTTGAAATCTGAAAAATTAGTTAATTATGAAACATATGGTAAAATTGAATTAACTAAACAAGGAGAAGATTTAGCCAAAAAAATATTAGAAGCTTATGATATTTTATATTTGTTTTTAAAAGATGTAATAGAGCTAGATGAAGAAAAAGCACATATAGAAGCGGAAAAAATAAAATTAACAATTGAGGATAATACTTTAAATAAATTAGCAAAATATATTCATAAAGTATTGAATCTAAATGATTTAGATTGTGATTATGATATTAATAAAGAAAGGTGTCGTACCTGTGCTAGAAATAAAAGAAAAGAGATTTAAATAATAAAGGAGAGGAAGAATAACAAAATGGAAAATTCATTATTAGAAATAAACAATTTATATGTAAATGCAGACACAAAAGAAATTTTAAAAGGAATTAATTTGAAAATAAATAAAGGAGAAATTCATGTTATTATGGGACCAAATGGTTCTGGGAAAACTACAACTGCCAATGCAATTTTAAATAACCCTGCATACAAAAAAACACAAGGAAACATAATGTTTGAAGGAGAAGATATAACAAATTTAAAAACAGATGAAATTGCAAGAAAAGGTATTTTTATGTCTTTTCAACTTCCTGAAGAAATTCCGGGAATAACGGTAAACAATTTTTTGAAATATGCAAAAAATAAAATAACGGGAAAACCAGTAAAAATATTTAGTTTTAAAGATGAAGTAAAAAAATATATGCAAGAGTTGAAAATGAATACTGAATATGCAGAAAGAAGCTTAAATGTTGGTTTTTCTGGTGGAGAAAAAAAGAAAAATGAAATTTTACAAATGCTAGTTTTAAACCCAAAACTTGCCATTTTAGATGAAACAGATTCTGGGCTAGATGTGGATGCAATTAAGACTGTTTCAAAAGGAATAGAAATGTTTAAAAATGAAAATAATGCTGTTTTAATTATAACACATAATACAAAAATACTTCATAATTTAAAGGTAGATTATGTACATGTTTTAGTAAATGGCAAAATTGTAAAAACAGGAACAGGTAAGCTTGCAAAAGAAATTGAGGAAAATGGGTATGGAATTTATAAGGATTAGAACAAAAGAAACCCCACC
>USQS01000049.1 GCA_900556865.1 uncultured Clostridium sp.
GATCTCCTTGTATTCTTGACATACGGTTTCCTCTACTTGGGTCATTTGTATAATTAGAAAATGCTGCAGATAAACTTCCCACTACTTCATTAAACAATTGCTCTCCTGCTGGATTATCCATATCTGCAAAATCAAAAACTTCTGCATCAGGTCTTAAAAATTCCATTGGAACAAAATTCTTTATAAATAATATTGGGTCTATAATTTTCATTGTATATGTACCTCTTGTAATTGCACCAACTTGTGTTCCTAAAAATGCATCATCCCAAAATATTTCAGATTGTGTTCCAAATTTATTTCCTGGTATTTCTTTCAAATTAACATATATAACCATTTGCTCTCCACCAGGTACTCCACCGAATTTAAATCTTTCCCAAGATGTTTTTAATGTTGAAGATATTATTCCATCTCCTGCAAAAAAGGATTTAGAATTTTGGTCATCTGATGAATAAACAAATCCACCTGGTTCTGTAATACAGCCTGTTATTGCGCCATCTTTCATTGTAATTAATGCTGTACCTTCTGGTACTACTATCTTGCTTCCATTTGTTATAATATTTTCTGAACCTTTTGTATTTGAACCTCTTCCATTATCAGTTTCTTTTCTTTCTGCTCCAAAAATTGCAGCTGTTGCTGGCACATCACTTCTTGGCACAATAAAATCTTTCCATTGATCTGCAAATGTTCCTCCAAGTGCTCCTGTAAATGCTTTAATAAATCCCATATTAAAATCAATCCTTTCTATTATTTAATTCTATTTATGTTTTATGTTCATTGTTACAATATAATTATAATATATAAGTTAACAAAAGTTTATAGTTTAAAAGTCATATATTTTCTAAAATATTTTCCGCTACATTCCTTCCTGCTCTTGCTGCAAAAGCAACTGTTTTTGCTTTTCTTTCTGTAATGTCTCCTCCTGCATAGACCTTTGGATTAGAAGTTTTATAATTCTCATCTATTTTTATAAAACCTTTTGAAGTTAGCTCTAGTCCTAAATTTTCCACACATTTTTCTGTTTTGGAACCTAGTGCCATAATAACATAATCTACATTTAATTCATAATTAGTTCCTTCCACATTTATAGGAGAAAGCCTTGTTTCATTTTCTTTTTGAACAAGTTTAGTTTTAATTAATTCAACTTTTTCAACCTTTTTATTTCCTTTTATTTTTAATATATTATTTTTAAACCAAAACTGAATTCCTTCATTTTTTGCATGTTCCACTTCTTTATCTTCTGCTGGCATTTGCTCTTCTTCTCTTCTATAAACAATAATTACATCTTTAGCACCTAATCTCTTTACTGTTCTTGCAACATCAATTGCAACATTGCCACCACCATTTACCAAAACCGTTTTTCCTTCATATTTTGGATGACAATTATATTCTAGCAACTCATTTGCTCCATAAACACCTTCTAAATATTCCCCTTCAATTCCCATCTTTAGAGAAACATTTGCTCCAAATGCCAAAAAAACAAAATCATATTCATTTTCTAACTCTTTTAAAGTTATATCTTGTCCTATTTTTTTATTATATTTAACTTCAATTCCTAAATCTAATATTTTTTGAATAGTAGATTTTACTATATGTTTTGGTAATCTAAATTCTGGTATTCCATAAACCAAAAGACCACCTAAATAATTATTTTTTTCATATATTGTTACTTCTGCTCCTGCTTTTGCTAAAAAAGCTGCACATGTAAGCCCTGCTGGTCCTCCACCAACTATTGCAATTTTTTTATTTATTTTTCCAGATTTTTTCTTTATTTTAAAATCATTTTTTATTGCATAATCTCCTATAAAAGCTTCTAGCTCTCCGATTTCTACCGGTTCTCCTTTTATTTTTCTCACACACGAGCCTTGACATTGCTTTAAATGTGGACATATTCTACCACATATTGCTTGTAAAACTGTTGTATTTGTTAAGGTTTCATATGCCTGCTCATATTTTTCTTCTTTAAGTTGTTTTATAAAAGTTGGTATATCATTATTTAATGGACACCCATTTTTTGAACATGGCTTTAATTTACAATTTAAACAATACTCCGCTTTTTTTCTTATTTCATCTGTCATTTATATTCTCCCCATCTGTATTTTTTCTTTTTATATCATTTTCTTCTTCATACCTTTGGCTAAATTTTGTAAACAATCTTCTTGTTACAGGTGGAAAATCCTTTTCTGTTATAAAATCTGTATCTGCAACAACATAATCTCCTTTTTTCAAAGGGGCTTCATCCCTTCTTATTCCTTTAGTTTGTATTGACATTTCATTAAAAGGTAAAACTTCTTTTTTCATGTTTCCAACTCTTAATTCTCCTGTTTTATCGTCTTTTACTAAATCCATTACTTCTGTTTCATAATTCATAACATTATCTTCTAAAAGCTGAACAACATTTTCTTTTTTTATATCATACCAATTAATGCCACTTAATTTATAATCTTTCCATACCATATATAAAATTTCTTCAATCTGCTCTTCTGTCATATTTTCATACCATTTTGCGTTTTCAAATGGCTGAATCTCAACAAAAAGCCTTGGTACTTTTTTATTTTCTACTTTTTCTTCTTTATTTTTTAAATTTGTTTGAATTCTTAAAACAGATTGCAAAGTCCTTCTATGCCAATCACATTCATTAAATCCTCTTTCTTTTCCAACTTTATAGACATATTTTCCAATTTGAATAGCAACACTATATGCACCCATGCCTATAATTTTTATATCTTCATTTCCAGAAATTCTTCCTGCTTTTTTCTCATGTTCTATTACTTCTTTCATTAGTTGTTTAACTACATACAAAGAAACATCTTCATTAATCATATTTTTCCATATCTCGTCCCAATTAATTTTGCTATTATCTAAAGCCCCTCTTTTACTCATTTCTTGTAAATACAGAAGCAATTTATTTCCAACATGATGAAAATCTGACCTAGTATATTTTGACTCTATGGCATTATCATTTTCTAATTTTTTTATTATTTTATCTTGATACTTTATAGCTATTTCTGGATCCAAAATACCTGTTAAATAATTTACTGTATTATATGTAATAATACTATCAAGCAATTCAGGATCTTCTGTATTTAAATATTTAAAATATTCAAACAAACATACCGAAAAACTTTTTAATGCTGCTTCATCAGCAAAGCCTAAATCTTTTGCAATTGCAATTACTCTTATTAACCCTAATACATCATGTTTATGTAATTGCTTTAAAGTGTCAGCATTTACCTTTTTTAAGTCATCTGAAAATAATTTGCATAATTCTTCACTTTTTCCCTTTTTAAAACTCCTAAAAAATGTATTAGCAAACAATATTTTATCTTGAATAGTATTTGTTTGATTATATAAAATTATAATCACTTTAGAATTATTATTTAAGGCTTCTCCTATTTTTTCTTCATCATATCCATATTCTATTTTTAAAGCCTGAATATATTTTTTTAAGTTTTCTATTTCGTTTGATTGTTCCATATACCCTCCTTACATACTTTTTATAATATTTTACCATAAAATGTTATAAAAAGAAAAGAATATTTAAAAATTTGTATTTATACTGCTTTCTGTTGCCTATATGAATTAACTTTAAATTCATTCTTTCCATCAAATTTTATCATAATTACTTTTGTATAATTTTCTTCACACGGCATACCTATTTCATCAATTATCAAACTTGCCTTGTATTTATTTAAAGTATCAAATGTATTCAAAAATCCCATGCCACTTCCACCTTCATCTAAATGAGTTGAACTTGGCTTTTTTCCTAAAGTTTTAAGAGTTTCTTCTTTAAATTCTATTCCAGAATCATATATGCACACACCATAGCAATCATCTATTTTACCCAATTTTACTAATATACTTTTATTAGAATTTTCTGAATGTTTTACTGCAATAATTGCATTTTTAATATGGTCTGCAAGCAAAATTTCTAAAGTTTCTTTATTTATAACATTATTTATCATTTTATAAATATTACCACATATTTGTAAATCAAAACGAATTTCATTTTTATAACACTCAAATTGCATATATCTAAACATATTGTCTATTAATTCTATATTTGTTTTAGATAATTGAGTCATAACTTCTTTTCCATACAATTCTTTAGATAAGTTTTCCACATCTTGTTTTATTTTGTTGATATCTTTAGAATTTTTACTTTTTCTTAATTCACTTATTTGAAACTCTAATGCTTTTTGTCTATGTACCAAAGAATGACTTCTTTTGCTAGCTTCTAAATTCTCTTTTTCGGCTTTAGCAAGCTCTTCTTTAGTTTTCGCTAATTCCTCTTTTGTTTCATCTAGGTCTTTAATTAATAGCTTTTGCTTGTAGTAAAGTTCAAAGGATTTTTTTATTGTAATAACCATAACAATAATTATCAAAAATAAAAATATTACCTTTTTGGTTATATCAGCTTTTGCTGAATCTCTCAACAATATAATTGTAATAATAATAATCGTACTGATATTTAAATTTGACATAGATATATAATCTTTTGTTAAATCATTTTGTAGAAATGTAAAGCCTCTCCTAAATTTTTTTATTTTTGAAAAATTATAAATAAGTATAACATAAATATTTAATAATATTAATAAAACTATAATATCTCCACTCAATCTAAAAATGTATTTTACAAAGTACATTATTACACCCGCAATGATAAATACTGCATAATTAATAGCAAAAGATATAGTAATTAAAAAAAAGCTAAAAGTAAAACTATTCCTCGTAAATTTCATAATTAATATTGACATCATAATAAGTGTTAATATTGTACTATATAAAAAATTTAATTTATTTCTAATAATTATATACAGTATGCTTATTGCTAAAATATAAATATTCTTCAAAATTCGAGTCTTTTTGCTCCCAATTTTACAATTTATCATTACCATCGCAAAATACTCTGTAAAATATGATATTAAAAAAATTTTTATCATATCTATTGTATCATTAATTTCTATATTATTTATTATCATTTTTTGCACCCCAACATTATATTAATATAGAGATTATATCTAAAAATAAAAAGATAATCAAGATTATTTTCTAATCATGATCATCTTTTTTTAGAACAATAGTTGCTCTCAAATAACAAATAACCGAATACTTTACTTTTTAGAGTTGTCAACCAATTTTGATATATTATTTTAGAAACACCGCGTAAGCGACCAAACGAGCGAAGCGAGTGCGAGTTGGAGCAATCTACTTTCGTTCCAATAATAAAAAATTTTAATTTTTTATTTTGGAACATCCGAAGATGTGCGACACCAAGGTGTAAGAAAATAATATATCAAAATAAGGGTGACAATATTTGTAATATTTTAACTCATTATATAGTAATATTCCTTCAACCTATTTATCTTAATATATATTTTAACCATTCACAAAAATCTTCCCAACTCATATTTTTCACCACCTTTCCTCTAAACTCTGTCCTTTCCTTTTTGCAAATACATAATACCTTTTTTAGCGAACAAATTAGCGGTATTTAGTGATAAAAAAAATAGGGAAAAATTGAAAAAAAATAGTAAAAAAAGTCACCCAACAAAATATAGTTTTTAACATGAGTGAATCCAATTTTTTACTAACAAAAAACATTTTTCAATTTAATAAACACATTTCAAAGTATTTAATAAAAAAAGCACTACATGAATAGCACTTTTTTACGACTTTTACAGCAAATTATTGCAAAATACTATAAAATACCATATTTTGCCATCATTTTTTACTATAATTATTTTAAAAAAGTATTTTATAATAAAGAAGGTGGCTATCAAATACAAACATGCGAGCCTTAAAATGTTTAAAAATCTATACACATTATTAAGGTTCGCCTCTATTTCTTATTGACTTTCCTAATGTAGAAAATCAAATAAAAAATATTAAAAATCTTAAGAAGGGATGATGATAGAAATGAAAAAAGTTCTAGAGGAAGAATTAGAAAAATTTGAAGATGAAAAAATATTAAGAGGTAAAAGAATTGAAAACATACGTGAAAACGAATTAGTATTAAGAAAAATAGACTTGGCACCAAAACTGGGTATTTCTTCACAATTTCTAGGATTAGTTGAAAAAGGAAAAGCCAATTTAAATTATAATAGCTTAAAGCTACTACGTGATTTAAGTAATCATTCAGCAGATTTTATATTATATGGACTAGATGATTCAATTCTTGTTGAAACTAAGAAATATTTAGATGCTTTTACTGAACGCGAGCTCATGGAGGCACTAGAAACAATAAAAGTATTATCAACATATTTAAGAACTAAAAACTACAAACATTTAGAAAAATGATGGTTTGGCTCATGTGCCAACATAAACTTTTAAACTTATAATCATACAAATAAACCTAAAGCATAAAAATTGCTTTAGGTTTGTTTAGACTCTATTTATTATTATCTTAAATTTTATTTAGGTAACGTATCAACCGTTCCAACCCACTTTATTTGTTTACCATCTATTTCCACTGTTACTTCTACATTTTCATAATATCCCACACCTAATTTTGAATTCCAAAATTCTATTGTTCCATCTTCATTTATTGCTTCTGTTAAGTCAACCTCTTGTTCAACAGAATCCACTGTATATTTAGCTTTTGGTTTATTTTCACTTGTAATATTTACTTTTCCAAATTTGTCACTTTTTAAATAAATATCAGCATTATATTCATTTGCACTTTCAAGTGTATATTCTCCTGCTTCTAGTTCTATATCTATTTTAGAAACTACTCCATTTGATGCTACAGCTGTATATGTGTATGTTCCTGGTTGTGATATAGGGTATCTAATACTTTTATAG
>USQS01000050.1 GCA_900556865.1 uncultured Clostridium sp.
CCCTGGATCAATTGGTATATATGCAGCACCTGATTTCATAACACCTAAAAGGACTACTATTAATTCAATACATCTTGGATACATTACACCAACAACGTCATTTGGTTGTATTCCTCTTTTTTTCAAATAATTTGCAACTTGATTAGCCTTTTGATTTAATTCATCATATGTTAATGTTCTATTATTGCAAACAACTGCTATTTTATTTGTCACTTTTAATACTTGTTCTTCAAACAATTGTGAAATAGTTTTATTTTTATCATATTCTAAATATGTATCATTAAATTCGTATACTATTTTATTTTTTTCCGATTTTGAAATAATTTCAATATCTTTTATTTTAATTTCATTATTATCAAGAATGGAATGAATTGTATTCATATAATGTTCAAATAATCTATTAATAGTAGATTTTTTAAATAAATCTGTACAATATTCTAGATTTATAGTATGTGTTTTAGGTTTTATTTCCATAGATAGGTTAAATTTAGAAATATTATTATTAATTTCAACAATCTCAATTTCTTTTTCATCAAGTTTGATAATATGTTCTTCATTATTTTGATATGTAAACATTACATCAAATAAAGGATTTCTTGAGTTATCGCCTTTTATTCCTAATTTTTTAACTAATCTATCAAAAGGATATGGCTGATGTGATAAATCATCTAATATTTGTTTTTTTATTTCATCTGCAAATTCTTGGAATGTTGAATTTGAATTAATATTTGCTTTTACAACAATATTATTTACAAACATTCCTATCATTCTCTTGGTTTCATTTATATCTCTATTCGCAATTGGGCTTCCCAATATTATTTCTTCTTGTCCAGTATATTTATAAAGTAGTATAAAAAAAGTTGCAAGGAAAAACATATATGGCGATAATCCAATTTTTTTTGCATATCTTTCTATTTTTCTATATTCTTTAATGTCTATTACCTTATTAATTTTGTTTCCATTATAACTTCGTGACGCTCCTATCTTGAAATCGTAAGGTAAGTTCAAACTAGAAAGTTCACTTCCTTTAAATTTATTAATCCAATATTCTTCAGCTCTTTTGATTTTTTCACTGTTATTATATTCTTCTTCCCAAACAGAATAGTCTACATATTGAATTGGAATTCTTTTTAAATTATATCCATTATATAATCTACCAAATTCTATAATTAGATTTTTTAAAGAAGTTCCATCCATTATTATATGGTGAAAATCTATTAATATCATAGTTTCCTTTTTATCTAGATAATGAATTTCAATTCTTATTAAATTTCCGCTTGATAAATCAAAAGGTTTTACAAATTTCTTTATTATTTGTTCTTTTTCTTCTTCTTTATCATTAAATACGGGTATTTCAAAATTAATTTTTTTAGAAACAACTTGTACAACATTTTCATCATGTACTACAAATGCTGTTCTTAATGTTTCGTGCCTTTCAATAATTTTATCAAAGACTGCTTTTATTTTATCTTTATCTAATATTTCATCTACAAAAATCCCACCAGGCATATTATATACTAAATTGTTTTCACCTATCATTTTAGAATTATAATAAATTCTTTTTTGTGCGGTTGATAATGGGTAGAAATCCTTAACAGGTGACTTTTCAATTTTTATTCTTGTATTATTATCATCCATATATTTTTTTATTAAATCAGAAATTTGCATTAAATTATTTTCAGTTAAGATATTTTTTACATATATTTGTACATTAAATTTTGAAAGTATTTTTGTTGATAATGTTATTGCTGTTAATGAGTCTCCTCCTAAATCTAATAATGTGTCAGTCATACTTATATTTTCAAGGTGCATCATTTTTTTAACAATTTTTAATAGCTCTACATCTATTTCATTTCTTGGTTTAACTATCTCTTTTGGCAATTCTTCTATATTAGGTTCAGGCAAGGATCTTCTATCAATTTTGCCATTTGGTGTATGTGGCATTTTTTCTAGTTTTACAAAATATTGTGGAATCATATATTGAGGTAATTTGTTTCGCAAATATTTTCTAATTTTATCCTCATCAATTTGTTCTTTTTCAACCAAAAATGCACATAATGCTTCTTTATTTGAAACCGTCTTTTTTACTACTACTGCATCTTTAATATTATTTAAAGCTGTTAATTGCTTTTCTATTTCATCAAGTTCTATTCTTAATCCTCTTATTTTAACTTGATTATCTATTCTACCATAGCATATTATTTCATGATTTTTTTCATAAGCACCTAAATCTCCAACTTTATACATTCTCATTCCATTAACAAAAGGATCTTTTATAAAACTATTTTTAGTTTGTTTAGGTTTGTTCATATATCCTTTTCCAACACAATCCCCTGATATATAAATTTCACCAATTGTTCCAAATGGCAATATTTTTTTATTTTTATTTAATATATATATGTGTGTATTTGAAATTGGTTTTCCTATTGTTATTTCTTTTTGGTTTGTTACATCTACAATGTTAGAGTAGAACGTTTCAGAAGGACCATATCCATTATATATATGTACATTTTCAAAATTACTTATTAACTTATCTCTTAATGCTATTGGTAGGGGTTCACCTGATAGCATTATATATTTTATACTTTTTACATTATTTAAATTATCAAAATTATCTAAATGCACTTTCATAACCGAGGGTGTTGCTTGCATTATTTCTATTTTATTTTCTTTAATTATTTTTTCAATCAATATACTTGACTTTTGCTCTATTTCATTTGTCAAATAAACATTTAGTCCCCTTGATAATGCCATTACTGTTTCAAAAATAAAAATATCAAATGAAACAGTTGTAATAGATAATATCTTATGATTTTTGGCATCGTTAAAAAAAGGTAGGTTTTTTGTATTATATGCATAGAAATTACTTAAAGTTCTTTGTGTTTGCATAACTCCTTTAGGTGTTCCTGTTGAACCTGAAGTATAAATTAAATAAGATAAGTCATCTGGTTTTGATATATTTTTAATATTATTTTTATGCTCATTATAAAATTCATTTCCTAATTTTATACTAATTATTTTTTTATCTGTTTTTACATAATTTTCTTTTTCCGTTAAAAGAATTTCGGCATTACTATCTTCTAGCATATATTCGATTCTTTCAGAAGGATAGTCTGTTGCGATTGGAATATAGCTTCCTCCTGACTTCAAAACAGCTAATATTGCAATCATAACCTCAAAAGAGCGATCTTCTAATATTCCAACTATTGAATTATTTTTTACACCATTTTCTCTTAATACATATGCTAAACTATTCGCTTTTTCATTTAATTCTTTATATGTCATTTCTTTATTTTCAAATGTTATAGCAATATTATTTGGGGTTAGCTGGGCTTGCTCTTCAAAGTATTTTATGATTGGAACTTTTTCATCATATTCTAATTCTGTTTTATTAAGTTCATTTATAAGAAAATATTTTTCTTCAGGAGTTACAATTTCAATATCTTTAACATTAATATCTTCTTTTTTTAGAATTTGTTCAATAATATTTAAAATTCTTTTATGAACATTTTCAATGTCTAAATCCGCATAGATTGAAGTTTTATAATCATATGCAATATTTAAATTACCTGTATCATTTATGTCATATATATGAATATCTATATCATCTGCACAATAACCGTTAAAAGTCCATTCTGTTTTATAATTTATATTTTCTTCAGTTTGCATAGCATTTGTTATTTGGTATGATAATAAAATATTATACAAATTAGGGATGTTGCTATTTTTTTGTCTTAAATTTTCTAACAATAATTGGTATGAGTACTTTTGGTGCTTTAGCATACGAATAGAATCTATTGCAATATTTTTTACAAATTCTTTAAATTTTAAATCTTCATCTAAATTAATTTTAAATGGAGCAGTATTAATAAACATTCCTGGTGTATTTTTTTCTTTAAAATTAGTTCTATTTAAAATAGGTGTTCCAATAACAAATTCGCTCAAGTTAGAAATTTCACCAATATAAATTGCATAAATAGCCATAAAAAAGTTATACAATGAAATTTTATTTTCTTTGCAATATTCTTTTATTTTTGCTACATAGCTTTTTTCAAGTGCATATTGTTTTCTTGCACCATTTGGATTATTAGTATCCATATCTTTTTTTATGTTTCCAGGAATTGAAGCAACTTCTGGTATGGTTTTAAATTTTTCTTCCCAATAAAGCTTATCTTTTTCGAATCTTTCACTTTTTTGATATTCTATTTCACTATTAATATAGTCTATATATGAATATATAGGCTCTGTTTCGATTTTTTTATGTTGTTTTAGATTAGAATATGTTTTGATTATTTCATTACAAATAAGCGCAAGTGTCCACGCGTCTGAAATCAAATGATGAATATTAAGCATAAAGGCCCCTTCACCATTTTTAAATTTAAAGATATAAAATTTAAATAATTTTGAATTTTCCAAATTGAAAGTTGTTCTTACTATTTTTTCTCTTTCTTTTTCAAGCTTTTCTTGGCTTTCAATGTTAATAAACTCTGGTTCAATTTCTTGCTCTTTAGATAGCATTTGTTTAATATTACCATCTACTATTTTTATTTCTAGCATAAAATTGTCGTGTTTTTTACACACAATTTTTATTGACTCTGATAATTTTTCAAAGTCAACTTTTTCTTTTATTATAGCTGTTCCGCATATGTTGTTTATACTACAGTTATTATAAAATTTTTCTGTAACCCAAATACTTTTTTGTGGATTTGTTAGTCCATATAAATTATTATTTAACATATTTAAGCCCCTTTCAATACTATAATTATACAATAATTTCCAGTAAAATGCAAATTTTTGTAATAAAAAGTCAAAAAAAGGTACAAAAATATAACTAATAAATGTTTAAATTTTTAAAATTTGTAAATAATATTATAAAAATTTATACATAGATGGAGGATTGTTAATATAGTGAAAAATAAGAAAAAAAATAGATTTAAAAAATTTTTAATAACAGTATTTACAATTGGGCTTATTGTTTTAACTGTGTATAATGTGTATGTTATGTACCAAAATATTGAGATAAAAAATGACTATGAATATAAAACGCAGAAGCTGTTATCCACAGAAAGTGTAAGTGCTGTGGATAACAATAGCTATAAAAGCAAAAAAACGGCAGATATGATAGAAAAAACAACCAATAGTGTAGTTGGAATATCAAGGCTTAAGACGACAGGAGGTTCAATTTTAAACAATGTTGCAAGTGATGAATTAGGTTTAGGAACAGGAATTGTAGTAACAGATGATGGGTATATTTTAAGTAACAGTCATGTAACAGGAGAGAAATATGCCACATGCTATGTTACAATAAATGAAAACACATACACGGGAAGTGTAGTGTGGTCTGATTCAAATTTAGATTTATCTATAACAAAAGTTTTAGCAAAAAATTTAGAATGTGCAAATTTAGGAAATTCAGATGGTATAAGAGTAGGGGAAACAACATATGCAATAGGAAATCCTATAGGATATGAATTTAAAAAAACTGTAACTTCTGGAATAATAAGTGCTTTAAACAGAACAATTAAAATAAAGGAGGATGATTCAAGTGGATATATTTCAGATTTAATACAAACAGATGCAACAATAAATCCTGGAAATAGTGGCGGACCGCTTATTAATTCAGAAGGAGAAGTGATAGGCATTAATACTGTGAAAATTACTTCAGCAGAGGGAATTGGTTTTGCAATACCAATAAATATAATAAAACCTGTTGTAGAAAGTTTTAAGCAAAAAGGTACTTTTGAAGAAGCGAGTTTAGGAATTTATGCATATGATAATGATATTGCCGAATACTTAAATTTAAAAAGTAAAACTAATAAAGGTGTTTATATATCTGAAATTACAGTAAATGGACCAGCATATGGTTCTGAATTAAAAGAAGGAGACTTAATAGTAAGTATAGATGGAAATACAACAGAAACAATAAATGCTATTAGAAAATATATTTATACAAAATTACCAGGGGATACAGTTGTATTAAAAATTATAAAAGGAGATAGAGAAAAAGAGGTAAATATAGTACTTGGGAAAAAATGAAAAATTATGTTGAAAATAACAAAAATATATGCTATAATATTTTTGTACTTGAGTTATAGAGAATTAATTCTATAAAGTCAAAAAGATTATAGCATATTTTTGCACCCATAGTCTAATTGGATAGAATATCAGGCTACGAACTTGAAGAAGGGGGTTCGAATCCCTCTGGGTGCACCAAAAATTAATTTAAACTTTTAATTCAGTTTTTGCATTGTCATATTTTTTTAAATCAATTTGGTCTAGTGAATTTTGGATGCAACTTACAATAACATTATTAAAGCTCATATCTTCCTTTTTAGCAATTTTTCTTAAAGTATTATTCATTTCTTCTGGTAAACGAATAGAAAGTTTTACATTACTTTTTTTGTATTTAGTTATTTCAAACATAATAATTCCTCCATTTTTATAATATTAGTTATATAAATTTCTAACGTATTTTAATATTGTTACACAAAAAAAGACATAAAAAAACCTGACAAAAGTATTGTACTTTTGATGATTATAAAAAGTATTAGATTATACGAAAAAAAATAAAGAAATAAAAAATAAAAAATACCTTGACAAAAAATAATAAATTAGTATAATAATAATTGAAAACTTTAGCTAAAAA
>USQS01000051.1 GCA_900556865.1 uncultured Clostridium sp.
CTGGAGGGATTAATTTGAAAAAAATAAATTTAAAAAAATGGTTGTTGCTATTACTATTATTATGTATATATATTTTTATTAATGCATATTTTTATTGTTCTCAATTATCAAAAGACTTACAATCTAGTGTATTCAGATTACACATAATTGCAAATAGTGATTCTTCTCAAGACCAAGAATTAAAATATAAAGTTAGAGACAATATAATTAGTTATATGAACTATATTTGCAAAAACTCAACTTCAAAAGAAGAAACAATTGAAATAGTAAATAACAATATTTCAAACTTTACAAAAATTGCAAACAATACAATTAAAGAAAATGGATTTTCCTACCCTGCAACAGTTGAAATAGGAAATTTTAAATTTCCAACAAAAAATTATGCAGACATTTCTTTTCCTGCTGGTTTTTATGATGGTTTAAAAATTAAACTTGGAAAAGCTGAAGGACAAAATTGGTGGTGCGTGCTTTACCCATCCTTATGTTTTGTAGATACTACATCCGGTTTTGTACCTTACGAATCTAAAGAAAATTTACAAGAAAGCCTATCAGCTGAAGAATATGAAATTATTTCTAATAATAATAATCCAACTATAAGCTTTAAATTTAAACTGATAGAATTTTTTGCTAAAAATAATTTGCTTCTTGGAAATTCATAATATTATGTAATATTTAAAAAAAGTGTTGTAAAATCTCAAAGTTTATGATATTATTAGTCAAGTAAAAAGAAAAAACAATTAAAAATATATAATAATTTTGGAGGTATACAATTGGAAAAATTAGTAATAACAGGTGGAACTCCTCTAAAAGGAGACGTAACAATTAGCGGTGCCAAAAATGCAGCTGTAGCAATTTTGCCTGCAACACTTTTAATAAACGGTACTTGCACGATAAATAATTTACCAAATATAAGTGATGTAAAAATATATTGTGAAATATTAGAAACTCTTGGAGCAAAAATCAAATGGAATTCTCCAAATGAAATAACAATAGATACAACTGAAATATCAACAACAGAAGCTCCTCTTGAGTTAACAAGAAAATTCAGAGCATCTTACTATCTTTTAGGCAGTTTATTAAGTAGAAAAGGTTCTGCAACAGTTGGCATGCCTGGTGGCTGTAAATTAGGTGCAAGGCCTATAGATCAACATATAAAAGGATTTGAAGCACTAGGTGCTGTTGTAAATATTGGTCAAGGAAAAATAGCTGCAAAATCGAAAAAATTAAAAGGAACTTCTATCTATATGGATATTTCTTCTGTAGGTGCAACTATTAATGTTATGCTTGCGGCTGTTTTAGCTAAAGGAATAACAATTATAGATAATGCCGCTAAAGAGCCTCATATAGTTGATGTAGCAAACTTTTTAAATACAATGGGAGCAAATATAAAAGGAGCAGGAACTGATACAATAAAAATAACAGGTGTGGAAGAGCTTCATGGAAATGCCACTTACTCTGTAGTTCCAGACCAAATAGAAGCTGGTACATTTATGGTAGCTGCTGTTGCATCTAAAGGAGACATTACATTAAAAAACTGTATAACAAAGCATTTAGAAGCAATTACCGCAAAAATTTGTGAAGTCGGCGGAAGTGTTGAAGATTATGGCGATTCTATACGTGTATACTGTAGCAAACGACCTTCCAAAGCAAACATAAAAACACTTCCATATCCAGGTTTTCCAACAGATATGCAATCTCAAATGGGAGTAGTATTATCTATTTCTGAAGGTACTAGCATAATAAATGAAAGTATTTGGGAATCTCGCTTCCAATACACTGATGAACTTAACAAAATGGGAGCCAAAATTACAGTACAAGGAAAATCGGCAATATTTGAAGGTGTAAAAGAATTAAAAGGTGCTCCAGTTTATGCATCTGATTTACGTGCTGGTGCAGCACTTATAGTTGCTGGAATTATTGCAAAAGGTAAAACAGAAATATACAATCTTGAATACATAGACAGAGGCTATGAAAACATTGAAGAAAAGTTTCGCCATCTAGGAGCCAAAATAGAACGAATTGAAGAATAATAAGAGGAAATACATATGCTTAACTTTTGTAGTTTATATAGTGGTAGTAGTGGAAATTGTCTTTTTATTGAAACTGCAAACACAAAATTGTTAATAGATGCTGGCGTAAGCCTAAAAAAAATTGAAAATGCTCTACGGAACATTAAATATATCGCCTCAAGATTTAGATGCTGTTGTTGTAACTCATGAGCATACTGACCATATACAAAGTATAGGAAATTTATCTAAAAAATTTAATTTACCAATTTATGCAACATCTGAAACCTTTGATGCAATGCCTGTACAAACAGACAAAATATCAAGTAGTAATAGAAAAAATATTAATATAAACGAAAAATTTTGTATTAATGATATACAAATTACTCCATTTTCTATTCCTCATGACGCTGCAAATCCTTGCGGATATACATTTTTTTCAGATAACAAAAAAATTAGTGTTGCAACAGATATAGGTCATATGACAAACGACATTCTAAAACATATAGATGGTAGTAGCTTTATACTATTAGAATCTAATTATGATACTGAAGTACTAAAATACACAAAATATCCATTTAAATTAAAAAATAGAATTGCAGGGCCTCATGGTCATTTATCTAATTTAATGGCTGGTAAAACTATTAACTATTTAATAAATTCCGGATTAAAAAATGCTATTTTAGGGCATTTAAGTAAAGAAAGCAATTTTCCAGAACTTGCATATCAAACAGTAATAGACGAGCTTATTTCTAATGGAACTAATACAGATAATTTTAAACTATCAGTTGCAAGTAGAAATGCTCCTGGAAATTTAATACATATTTAATTTATATAAATTGTAGAGAAAATAATTGCTAATATTATTAATAATAAAAGGTATAAATTTCATATTTGGTGGAGGTATGAAATTATCTTATTTATGAATTAAAATATTTAATTAAGGGGCAAATATTTTATATTTAATTATTTTCTCTACAAGATTAAAATCTATTTATTTAATTCTTTGTTTAATTTTTTTGATAAAATTTTGATAACAATTTTTTTAATAATAAAAGAAATTAAAATAAATAATATAATTTTTAGAATCATAAAAACTCCTTTGAAATTAAATTTTTAATTATCAATTATAATAATACACCATTTTACATAATTTGTCAACAAAAACTTTTTGACAGATTTTGACAATTTTCGACAAAACTCTTCTTCTACCTGACTTTTTTTAAAATTTTTTGGAAATTTTTGGAAAAAATTATCGATTTTTCATTGACCAAATAATAAATTTGTGGTAATATATAGCACATAATACGAAAGGAGGAAAAAATAAAAATGAAATCAACCGGAGTAGTAAGAAATCTAGATGAATTAGGTAGAATAGTTATACCAAAAGAAGTACGAAAAAAATTAGAAATAGATGTAAAAGATCCAATGGAAATATTTATAGAAGGTTCTGCTGTCGTCTTAAAAAAAGTGGAATCAGGTTGCATTTTTTGCAATACCTCTAAAAATCTAGTGGCTTTTAAAGATAAATTAATTTGTCAAAAGTGTTTATCAAAACTTTCAAATATTAATACTGAAAATAATGACAAAAAATAGCCAAAAGAATTTAGAATTGAGAAAAAATTTTTACCCACAAACCAGGTAAAGTTTTTTCTTACAAATTCCACTTAAATTATATTTTATACTTTATTCTTTTGGCTTTTTTATTAAATAAATTTTTTGTATATCTCGTTTTTATTAACTCCCCTATCTTTAGAAATTCTTTTTATTATCTCTTTTTTTTCTAAACCTTGTTTTTCATAAAATTCATAATGCTTATCTAAACTTAATTCATTTAAAAAATTTTCTTTTTTAACCTTCTTTGCACCTTCAATTAATAAAATCATTTCACCTTTTAGGCTCTTTGCCTTATCAATCAATTCTTCTATACTCACTCTTATAAATTCTTCATGAATTTTTGTTATTTCTCTTGCAAGTACAATGTCTCTATCTTTAATAATTTCTTTTAAATCATTTAATGTATCATAAAGTTTATGTGGTGCCTCATAAATTATTGCTGTTTTTGTCTCTTGCTCTATTTCTTCTAATTTTTCTTTTCTTAATTTTTTATTTAATGGTAAAAACCCAAAAAATGAAAATTCTGTTGTATCCAATCCGTGAAGCAATTAAAGCATTGATAAGAGCACAAGCACCTGGCACAGGAACAACTTCAATATTTTCTTTTATAGCCTCTTTTACTAATTCTTCTCCAGGATCCGAAATTCCCGGTGTTCCGGCGTCCGAAACAACTGCAATACTTTTTCCATTTTTTAATTCTTCTATTAAAATATTTTTCTTTTCTTTCTCATTATGTCTATGGTTACTTATTAATGGCTTTTTTATCTCATAAAAATTTAATAGTTTCAAAGTATTCCTCGTATCTTCTGCTGCAATTATATCCACATCCTTTAAAACATTTAATGCTCTTAAAGTTATATCTTCTAAATTTCCAATTGGAGTTGCAACTAAATATAATTTTCCATTCATTTTTTATCACATTCCTTTTTATTATAAATTTCAAGTATTTCCTTTGAGTATTCTTCATTTTCTTCATATACATATAAATTTTTTTCATATTGTAAAAAAGGTTTAGCATTTTTTACACCTTTAATTAAAACCAAATTTGTTTTTTTATTTTTATTTGGATAAACAAATCTAATTTTTTTAGGTTCTATTTTTTTGTTTCTCATAATACACAAAATATCTACCAATCTGTCTGGTCTATTTACCATATAAAATTCGCCAAAATCTTTTAATAAAAAAGCAGATATATCTATAAAATCTTCTAAAGAAGCTGTAACTTCATGTCTTGATATCAAAAGCTCTTTATTTAAATTTTGAAGTCCTGTATTTATTTTTTTATATGGTGGATTTGTTGTAACAACATCAAAGTACCCTTTTTTAAATTTATTTTTTAAATCTAGAATATCTATATTTTCAATTTCTATTTGATTTTCTAAATTATTAATTTTAACACTTCTTTCAGCCATTAAAGCAACTTCTTTTTGAATTTCGCAACCTATAAAATTACAACTTTTTGTTTTTTTAGAAAGTAAAATAGGAATTATTCCTGTTCCCGTTCCTAAATCTATAACTTTTGACTTTGGTTTCATTTCTTTTGCAAAATCTGTTAAAAGTATGCTATCTATTCCAAAACAAAAACCATTTTTATTTTGAATTATTTTTAAATTTTTAAATTCTAAATCATCTATTCTTTCATTCTCTTTTAATAAAATATTCATGTTTTATAAAAATCCCCCTATTAAAGCAAGAGCTTTATGCATAAAATTTGCTTTTACAAATTTTTTCTATAAAAAGCTTTTAATTTGCTTAAT
This sequence comes from uncultured Clostridium sp., assembly GCA_900556865.1. Lineage (GTDB taxonomy): Bacteria > Bacillota > Clostridia > TANB77 > CAG-508 > CAG-269. The sequence goes on from USQS01000051.1 coordinate 5,381, forward strand.
ATTTTAATTTTGCATTGTAGAAACATAAATTAAAATTATTCATATTATACAATAAAAAAGGAGTTTTTACAATGAATAATTTAATTTTTAGTAATAATAGAAATATGCCATCACCACCTCCTCCTGGTCCTCCACCTCCTGCGCCTCCTTGCAAAGAAAAAAAAATTGATGTGGATTTTCATAAACTTAAAAAAAATACTTTTAAATCACTAAATGAAGTAGAATGCTTTTTAAATAACTTCCATAAGCTAAATAATTATATTAAATTATACAAAATTTTAAAATAAAAGTTCTAAAAAGGACAACATCAAAATATTTTTAACTAAAGAAAAATTTTGGGAGGTTATATATGAAAAATAAAAAAATTATTATTTTTTTCATTATTTTATTAATTATAGGTGTTGTATTTTTTATGGTAATGAAACAAAACAATTCAAAAAATACTAATGATAATAATTCTGTTAATGAATATACTCCAGAAGAAGAAATAAGTTCAGACCAATTACGTCAAACTAAAGTAATTCTTTTTTTTGCAGACGCAAATTCAAATGAATTAAAAAATGAAGGAAAACAAATAGACTCATCTACTCTTCTTAAAAATCCTTATAAAGAATTAGTTTCTCTTTTACTTTCTGGTCCATCAAGTACTGAACTAAAATCTGTAATTCCAGCAGATACCAAAATTCTTGATGCAACTTTAGAAAATAATTGTGTTATTTTAAATTTTTCTCCAGAGTTATTAAACTTTGCAGATGATACACAAAAATATAATATTGTAAATAGCTTACTAAATACTTTATCACAATTAAATGAAGTAGAATCTATTAAAATTTTAATTGATGGAAATATGAATGACGCTTTTGAAGAATCTTATAATTCTATTCATTAATACTACCTACTTCAATTCGCTCCCGAAAGGTTTTATTTTTAAATCCGCTCAGCCCTTCCCACTGACGCTGTAACAAATGCTCACGCATTTTAACAGCCTTCAGCGGTCCCCCCGAACGCTTCGCTTCTTAAAAACAGAAACCTTTCTCGCGCTACTCT
>USQS01000052.1 GCA_900556865.1 uncultured Clostridium sp.
TAGTCCATTGTGTGTCCTCCTATTATTTCGCCTGTTGTGCTATCAACAAAATAACTGTATGCTCCCTCTGTGTATCTTTTTACAACATCATCAAAGTTATCTTCGTAATTTATAACGACTACCCACGCTTTTCTTATTCTATTATCTACTTTATAATATGTTCTTTCTTCAATTGGATAATTAGGCGTTTGCATTTCTTCATAATATTTGTCTGTGTTATTTATTCTATCATAGGCATCAGCATTCATTTTTACTACCATCAATTTTGTTTTAGTGCTTTCAACCTTATTAGTTTTTATTTTTTCATCTTCTTTTAATGCAATATCAATTGCTTCTTGTTCTGTTATAGTTACCTCATTATTATCAAAAGGAGTATTGTCAACTCTGAACATTTCTAAATTCATATTTTTTGACTCTATTGTTATAGCAATGTATTCGTAAGGATTATATACTTCTCCATATTTTTTATTATATGTTACTGTCATTCTAAATCCATCCCCAGTTTGTGTTCCCTCATTGTTTACTGATTGAATATATGCAATTTCATATTCTCCTTCCTTATATCCAAACAATTTATAATATTTATTTGCTACTTCCTTTGCTTGATCTTCTGTTATATATTTGTTTGTATCTTGAGTATTTTTATTATTATCCCATATATCAAAAAATTTACCTGTTTGTCCATCAATTGATATTTCATAATTATCTTTTGTATTAAATCTATACATTATTTTGTCAGAATCTATTTCTGCTTTATAATGGTTTGTTCCTATTATTTCAGAATTAAATCCTATTTGATTTAATTTTTCTATTGCAATTTTTTTAGCTTCTTCTTCAGATATATTCTCTTTTTTGCTTTCTTCTGTAATTTCTTCAAAATTGCCAGAAGAAAATTGTATTTTTTCTGGGGTTCTCCAAATAGTTTCATATACTTTTGTTCCTGCAAATACAGCACCTGTGCTTAAAATTATTCCAGCTATTGCTGTTACTACTGTTTTAAATACACTTTTTGTTTTCTTTTCCATAACTATATCACTCTCCTCTTTAATTTTTGATATAGCAATTTTAGTTTTTATTTTATTTTTATCAAATTCCATTTCTAAATTCCTCCATGATTTAATTCATTCTTTATTTTCTTTCGTATTCTATGTAATCTTGTCTTTACATTTAATTCAGAAATATTTAGTCTTTTTGCTATATCTTTAATTGATATAGCCGAATAATAAAATAAATTTACAATTTCAATATCAATATCTTTCAATCCTTTGATTTTTTGCTCTATATCAAAAATTAATTCTCTATCATTTTCATACATATTTATGTTATTTAATGAAACATTTTCAAAATCGTCAATATCATAAACAATTTTTAATTTTCTATATTTTTCTTTTATTAAATTTCTAGTTATTCCTGCTAAATATGAATTTAAAGATACATTTATGTTTAATCTATTTCTATTTTTCCATAATATAAAAAACGTGTCTGAAAAAATTTCTTCTTTGTCTTCAAATGAAACTACATCATTTGTTCCATTATTTATTATGGTAGTTATATATGGTGTAAAATCTTCTATTATTCTATCCATATCAAATTCATTATTTTTATAATAATACTCTAATTGCTTTAAATCTTTCAACTCAAAAACTCCTTTATAAGACATCTTACATTTATATAGTGTATCCCAATTAACAAAAGGTTACACTTTTATATCATTTTTTTAGAACAAAAGGGGCATAACTAAAATTATTTAACTTTTTAATACCATGTATGGTCTGTCTTTTTTCTCGCGTGAAATTTGCAAAGCAAATTTCTGTGTATTGTTATTTTTATATTATAGGATGTTTGAAGAACTTTCCTAATATAAAAAATTAGGTACTTACTATTTTTAGTAACCACCTAATTTCTAATTATTTGTATTTTATTCATCTAAAGAATATTGACTTACATCAGGTTCTACAAATATAGAATCATCTACATTATCAAATTTATACTCTTTTTCCATCATCATGTTATCCCCTATTGCTTTTACATATAGTCCTGTATCTTTTTCTATATATACTTTTGAGCCTTTTTCTGTTAATGATGTTGTTGATAAAAATCCTTTTACTTCATAACATTGTTTGCCATTACATTCTGTTGATTTTATTTTTGCTGTTATACTACTTAAAAAGGTTTGCCATTTGCTATCTGTTTCTAAAAAGTTGTATATGTTTACTTCCATAAAGGCTGTATTATTGTTTAATTTTACTTTTTTTCCTTCTTCACTGTCCCAAAATGTGTCTACTCTTTCTCCATTATTGTAGTTTGTCATTTTGGCTATTTTTCCTTCAAAGTCTCTTTCTAATTTCAAAACTTCTTTTTTGTCTTTTTTGTAATATTCAATTGTTACCTTCATTCCATTTTCTGTTGATATAGATTTAGTGTAATAATTTGTACTTTCTGTGTATTTTGATACTTTGTTTTGTAAATTTGTTATTATAATGTAATTTCTGATTGTGTGGATTAATACTATTACGATTATTATTAAAAGTACTATTCCAATAATTTTTAAAATTTTCTTTTTGTTCATAAAAATCACTCCTTTTCCTATGTGCAGTCTAGCTATCTTGAGTTTAAAAAACTTTTAGACCTTTGACTTTGCGTCATAAACTTTCGTTTACTTTGCTTTTTTACAATATATACCTTTATTTTAGCATATTTCAAGCTTTTTTTCAAATTTAGATTTTATCTTAATATTTTAGGTACAAATACTATTAATCCAACTCCTGCCGCATCAATTGCTAATACTAATACTCCTCCAGCAGAAATGTCTTTAATAAGTTTAGCCTTTTCATTTTTATATGGCATTACCATATCAACAATGTTTTCAATAGCAGTGTTAAAAAGTTCTCCGCTAATTACAATTGCAAAACATAATATGCATAAAGCCCACTCATATTTATTAATTTTAAAAAGAATTCCTGCAATAATAACCAAAATCATTATAGAAAAATGTATTTTCATATTTCTTTCAGTTTTAAATGAGGCACAAACGCCTTGAATTGCATATTTAAAACTATTAATTATTTTTTTTGATTTTACTTTAAACCTTTCTTTGTTTTCCATTTCTACTTTCATTCCTTTCTAAAGGCATATTTGTAAATCAATATTATTATTTATCTGATTTTGATATATAAATAAATGTCAATATAATTCCTACCAAATTAGTTCCAATTGATAATCCCAATAATAGCCCTTTTGAAAAATCTCCAAAAGAACTTGTTTCATTACCAGTAAAAAATATATATGCTAAATACAATAGGTTTCCTAATATTATTAATGATATTCCTGTTTTTAATTTATCCATAACAATCCCTCCAATTTTATATTTTGTTGTTACAATCTTTATTGTCACAACAATTATAGCATTTAATATTAATTAACGCAACTAATTTTAATACTTATTCTCATATCAATTGTAACGTTTGGTTCAAGTTGCAATACAAAAAAACCTAAAATATTATATACTTTAGGTTTCTTATTTACAATTCATTTTATAAAATTAGTTTTTTACTCTTGGCTAATATTCATTATTTACGCGATTCAACAATAAGTTTTATTCCTGTTCTATCCTCTCCTTCTACCTCAACTTCTGCAAATGCTGGTATACATACTAAATCAACTCCAGCTGGTGCTACAAACCCTCTAGCTATCGCTACTGCCTTTACTGCTTGATTTAACGCTCCTGCTCCAATTGCTTGCATTTCTGCTCTTTGTGATTCCTTTATCAAACCTGCAATAGCTCCTGCTACAGAATTAGGGTTTGATTTTGATGAAATTTTTAGAATTTCCATTTTCTTTTGCCTCCTATACTTTTATTTTTTTTGTTGCAACTTTTTACATCTTTTATTTTACAACTTTTAAATAACTTTGTCTATACTTTTTTGGAAAATTTTTCCAATTTTTCATCGCGTTTTTCGACATTTTTCTACATTTTCGCTATTATATTATAAATTGTTTCTTTTATATATTTTGCAGATGTAATTGGTGCAACCTTTCCGTGGCAAAGCCAAAGCCCACACAAATTTTATTCCCATATTTATTGCGACTTTGCTTTCAATTCCTCCAGGTTGAGAGGCTAAATCAATTAATAAAACATCTGAATTCATATGTTTCAATTCTCTTTCTTTAATAATTGTTTGAGGTACAGTATTAATAATAATATCAAAATCTTTTAAGTCATACAACATATTATTTATATCCAAACTATTATATCCATATGCTTCTATCCAAGCTAAATCTGTTATTTTTCTTGCAGCAACTGTAACTTTTGCTGATAAATTATTAAATTTAGCTGCAACAATTTTAGCAACTCTTCCAAAGCCTAATACTAAAACATTAGCTCCTTGTAAAATTTTACCTGTATTTTTTATAGCTACTTCTATAGTTCCTTCTGCTGTAGCAATAGTATTTAAAACTGCTAATTCTTCTCTTTTCATAATATCTATAACATCTAAATATTTTTCTTTTAACTTTTTTAAGTTTTCATTGTTAATACTTCCTGCAAAAAAGGTTTTAGTTTTATTATTTTTTAAAAGCTCTTCTATTGGTATTTTTTCCTCACTAAAAGAGCAATTAATATTTACTCCATCACTTGTAAAAGGTACAGGTGCAACAATAAATTCTGATTTTTCTATTGCTAGATTTAAGTTTCTACATTTTTCAATATAGTTGTTTTCTACTATTTCTTCAGATTTTTCCTGACCATATGAGTAAACTTTGTTTTCATCTTCAGCAAGCATTTCAGCTAATTTTATACTTCTTAAGTCTCCACCCAAAACTAGAAATTTATTTTTCATACATATCCTCCTAATATAATATTATTATATTAGTAATTTTATTTTTTAAACAGAAAAATGTGACTTAATTTTTTTCTAAAATATACTTTTCTACAAGCTCTTTTATTCTTTCATATTTTTTTGTAAGATATAAATAACCAATTAAAGCCTCAAATGCAGTTGAATACATATATTCATGGACATTAGCATTTTTAGGCAAATGATGATTATTTGCATTTCTTCCTCTTCTTACAATATCTTTTTCTTCATCTGTTAATTGTTCATAAAATTTATTTAAAAAATTTGCTTGTGCACTTGCTTTTACATAATTAATAGCTTCTATATGCAATTTATGTGGATTTAATTTTGTAGTATCTACTAAATATGTTCTAATATAAAGTTCATATATTGCGTCTCCTACATATGCCCATACAAGTGGAGATAATTGGTTTATTTCTTCTTGGCTCTTATTTATTTTTATAAATTCTTCTATATTCAAAATTTCATTTCCTCCATAATCTCTTTCTACTTTACCATTTCTAAAGTAATATTTCCAATTTTACCACTTCTAAAATCTTCTAATATTATCTTTGATGTTTTTTCATCATCTACAATTCCACCAGATATAATACATCCTCTCTTCTTCCCAATTTCTTGCATTATTTCATATATATTTATATTTTCGGCTTGGTCTTGGTTTAAGGTTTGCTCTATATATTGTTTTGTTAATTTATATCTTTCTATTATATTTTCTCTATAATTTTCAATTAAAAATTTTAAAAGCTCATATGCAACTTCAGTTATTGGAAGTATTTCATCTTTTATTGTCCCAGTAAATGATAAATTTAAAGCAACCTCTTTACTTTCAAATTTAGGCCATAAAACCCCTGGAGTATCTAATAATTCAATTTTCTCATTTACTCTAATCCATTGTTTTTTTCTTGTTACTCCTGGCTTATTTCCAACTTCTAATCTACTATTTTTAGCAACTCTGTTTATAAATGAAGATTTTCCGAACATTTGGGATTCCGAAGTACCATTGCTCTTATTTTTCTTCCTGTTCTTCCTTTTTTAGCATATTCTTCCATTTCATCTTCTTTTATTTTTTCAACTGCCTTCAAAATTTCACTTATTCCTTTTCCAATATTACAATCTGCAAGTATTGCTGTTTGCCCTTTATTTTTAAAATATTGTACCCATAATTCATTTTGTTTTTTTTCTGCTAAATCACTTTTGTTTAGTATTATTATTTTATCTTTATTTTTTATCAATTCTGCTATATCAGGATTTCTGCTTGATATTGGAATTCTGCTATCTAATATTTCTATTACTATATCTATTAATTTTAAGTCTTCTTTTATCTGTTTTTTAGTTTTCGCCATATGACCTGGGTACCAGTTAATCGAAGTCTTAGAAAAACTTTTTTCATCAACATTATTTTCTCTTTTCTCTTGTCTTGCTTTTCTTTTTTGATACATGTCCATTTAAATCACTTCCTATCTTTTATATTTTTTATTTTCTACTTCTTTCAAAATAATTTTATTTTCATAATCAAAATATTCATATTCATAAGTACTATTTTTATAATAAACAT
>USQS01000053.1 GCA_900556865.1 uncultured Clostridium sp.
TTTGGAAATGGTATCAACTTTCAATTAGAAGTAGAAAATCTAGATGAAATATATATTAGCTTTAAAAATTCAGATTATAAAATAACTTTTGATATTGAAGAAAATTGGTATAGACAAGATAGTAAATTATTAGGAAACAAAGAATTCTTAATACAAGATCCAGATGGATATTTATTAAGATTTTCTGAAGATTTAGGAGAAAAGGAAATTAAAATATGATTAAATATATAGAACAAACTCCTTCTGCAGATGAATTTAATTATTTAACGAATTCTGTAGGCTGGGGGATTAGAGAAAAAAATATAATTGAAGAAGCTTTAAAAAATACATTATATTCTTTATGTGTTTATGATAATAATAAACTAATTGGATATGGAAGAATTATTGGAGATAAAACAATATTTTTATATATCCAAGATATAATGGTAATTCCAGAATATCAAAGTAAACATATTGGTACTGGAATAATGAATAATTTATTAAATCAAATAAATCAATATAAAAAGATAAATCCTGATATAAGAACTTACTTAGGAGCATCACAAGGAAAAGAATCTTTTTATGAAAAATTTGGATTTATTTCAAGACCTAATGAAGAATTAGGCTCTGGAATGATTTTATATTAATTTTAAAGGCGAGTTAATTCTCGCCTTTTCTATAATACTATTGGTTACACATTTACTTGCCACTCTCCATTTTTCTTGCCGTTTTTTCTTTCTATTAGTCCTTTCTCTTGCATTTCTGCCATATATGTTTTAACAGTTCTTAAAGATTTATTAATTTGCACTGCTATTTCTTCTTGTATTGTTGCTGGATTTACTTTTAATATGTTTATTATTGCTTGCTCTTCTAAAGTGCAATTTTTGCACTTTAAAATGTGGAAATTGCACTTTAAAATTTATATTTTACATATCAGAAATATTTAAATTGTTCACCTTTTTGTATATAAAACATTGATTGCAATGTTTTATATTCTTCTTTAGTAAGTAATTAATAACAACCATTTTAAAGAAGTGGCTTATGGAAAGTTATAAAAAATGCGACAACAGTATTCTAAAAGAATAGTTAAATCTTAAAGAAAAGATATTTCTTTGCTTTTTTGCTAGGTAGATAAGAATAATCGTATATATTTTATATGTATTAAAATAGTATAAAATATATTATATAAATGTTTAATAAAAGTATTGAATTTATTTTTAATATATATTATAATTACTTTCAATAGGAGGAATGTATATGAAAAAAGTGGGAAGACCAAAAGGGAAAAATAAAGATACTCGCTTAAATATTATGATATCATCTGACTTAAAAAATGAATTTCAAAAAATAGTATCACAAAATGGTTCAAATGTTTCTGTAAAAATTTGTGAGCTTATTGTTAATTATATAAAAGAACAAAAGGAGGAAAACAAATGAATGTAATAGATTTATTTGCAGGATGTGGAGGTTTAAGTTTAGGTTTTGAAATGGCTGGATTTAATATTCCTCTTGCAATTGAAAAAGATGAATGGGCGTCTGAAACTTACAAAAAAAATCACCCTTCAACAAAAGTATTAACTGGTGATATTACACAAATAGTAAATTTAGAAAATTTACTATCAGAAAAAGATTTACCCATTGATGGAATAATTGGAGGTCCTCCCTGCCAAGGTTTTTCATTAAGTGGTAATAGAGATAAAAATGATCCAAGAAACAGTCTATTTATGGAATTCGTTAGATTCGTTAAATATTTCAAGCCAAAATTTTTTGTAATGGAAAATGTTAGAGGAATTCTCTCAATGAAAACCAAAGATAGCAAAAGCGTAAAGGATCTTATCCTTTCAGAATATAATACCGCTGGATATAATGTTAAAATCTGCCAATTAAATGCTGCTGAATATGGTGTGCCTCAATCTCGTTTAAGAATTGTATTTATTGGAATAAGAAAAGATATTCCTTTCAAAGAGGAGAATATAGGTCCTACACCATTTCTATTTGGGAAAGATCAAATTACAATAGAACAAGCAATTATGGACTTGCCTCAGATAGATTCTGGTGAAGGAAAAGATTTTATAGAATATTCTCAAAAACCTAAAAGTAATTATCAAAAATGGGCTAGAAATAATAGTAATGGTGTGTATAATCATATAGCAATGCGTCATACTAAAAGGCTTATTGAACGTTTTAAAAATATAGACTTTGGACAATCTGTCGCTGATGTTGATGAATGTCATCAACAAAGAAAAAGAGGTGATGCATCAAAAATCAGTGGAAAAGTATTCTCTCAAAATAATATGCGTCCTTATCCCAATAAGCCATCTCCCACAGTTCCAGCAAGTTTTCAAAGTAATTTTATACACCCGTATCTTAATCGTAATTTTACTGCAAGAGAAGGAGCAAGATTACAATCCTTCCCTGATACTTACATATTTTTTGGAAAAAGAACAACTATGTCTTGGGAAAAGAATCTTTCTCAATACCAACAAATTGGAAACGCTGTTCCCCCATTATTAAGCAAAGCAATTGCAGAAAATATAATAATATATTTAAAAAAAGAAACTGATTAACAGTTTCTTTTTATCTATCCAATAATTTACCAGTATTATTTATCTTATCTTCCATTTCTGCATGTTCAATAGTTGTAGATATTTCTTTATAATATTCTAATAGAGCTTCAGGATCTAGTGGAGTATTAATAATTAAGTTTCTTCTAGAACCATCTCTTAATACAAACATCTCATTTAAATTATTATCATATCGTGCTGCAATAATTTTCTCTTTAGAAACATCATTGTATTCCATTAAAACATAAGTTTTTACATTAGGAGATGCATTTTTTATTTGCCTACTAGAATACTGTACTTCTCCAAACATCGTAGCATCTAAATATGTTTTCACTTCTACACATACTATTGGTATAATAATTGATAATCTTTGAGTCTCATCAATTTTTAATTCAACTTTTTTTCCAATGCAAAAATCCACATCTTTTGGTATAATATCTATATGCATTTGATTATTAATTTTCATACCTGCATAAACATTTTTATTATATATACCAAAAGTATCATCTTTTATTAGAGGTAAATCTTTAAATAAATATGTACTTATTTCTTCTATAAATGTTGATCTGAATTTTGATTGAGATGTAATATTATTTAATGCCGAAAAGTTTTCAACCTCAACTAAATATTTATCTATCAATCTAGCAGCTTTTCTGAACACATTTATATCTTTAGAAGCATAATTTAATAACTCTAATTGTTCTCTGTATTTTTTATATACTTCTACATAAAATCCTCTTATTTTTTCTCCCTTATTATTATAATTTGAATTTATTTTGTTATTTAAATTACTTTCATGAATATATAACATAAAGGTTCCTCCTTCTACTCGTCAAAACTATTTATATGTAGATTATTAATGTGTTTAACCAATTCATCTTCTATATTATATCATGGAATTATTTTTGAAACAACACATACTAAAGGCAAAACTGAAAAAATAAGAAAAATTTTTCATTTTTCTTATTTTTTAATACTATTACAAATTAATTCAACTGCATTTTCAATTCCAACAGCATCACTATTAATACAAATATCATAGTTAGAAGGCTCTCTCCAGTCTTTATCTGTATAATATTTATAGTGGTTTGCCCTTAATTTATTTATTCTTGAAATTTCTTTTTTAGCTTTTTCTTTATTCATTCCATAAAACTCAGTTGCTCTTTTTATTTTATTTTCCATTGTGTTATTAATAAATATTTTAAAAACATTTTCTTTATCTTTTAATATAAAATCTGCACATCTTCCAACTATTACACAAGACTCTTTTTCTGCCAATTCTTTAATAAGGTTTGATTCTTTTATAAATAGCTCATCTGCATTATTTAACCCAACATAATATCCACCATTAACATTGTCTAACACAGTTCTTTTTTGTTCATTACTTTCAATATATTCTGCTGAAAAACCTGTATCTTTAGATATTTCTTCTACAAATTCTTTATCATATAGTTTTATACCAAGCTTTTCGGCAACTAGTTTTCCAATATATCTTCCTCCAGAGCCATATTCTCTTGCAATAGTAATAATTACATTGCCTTCTATGTTCTTATTATTTATACTATTTTCATCTAAAACAACTTTATCTTTTACTTTTGCTCCATCTTTTAAATTCTTATATTCTTTTGCTAAAAATACAAAAGCTAAAATAAATGCTATACCATCTGCAACTGGTCCTGCACTTAACACTCCTATAATTCCATACATGCTACTAAGTATTACCATTGCAGGTATTAAAATAATAATCTGTCTTGATAATGATAAAATCGCACTTTTGGTACTTTTTCCAATTGCTTGAAAAAAAATTCCAGAAGGAATTTGAATACCATTAAATATACATAGCAATAAATAAATTCTAAAAGATAAACAAGCAAATTCAATGTAGTTTTCATCTCCACTACCAAATATTAATATAAGTTTATCTGGAATTGTTTGGAATAATATAAATGCAATTGTGCTTATTATTACACTAGAACCCAAAACAAGTTTTAATGTTTCCTTTACTCTGTCATATTTTTTTGCACCATAATTATATCCAAATATTGGTTGGCTTCCTGCAGCAATTCCTATTATTATACTATTTAAAATTTGGCTTATTTTCATTACGATTCCTAAAACAGTAATTGGAATTTCTGCCCCAAATTTGCTATCTAATCCATACTTTCCAAGCAAATTATTTTCAACTGTCATAACACATACAAAGCTCATTTGCATAATAAAACTGCTTATTCCAAGTGTAGTGATTTTTTTACAAGTATCTTTGTTTAGTTTAAAACACTCTTTTGAAATTTTAATTGTTTTAAATCTTTTTATATACATAATGTTTAAAGCAAATGTAACTATTTGGCTTATAACTGTTGCAACTGCAGCTCCAGCAACTCCTTTATTAAATACAAAAATAAATATTGGGTCTAATATTGTATTTAAAACAGCTCCTACAATCATGCTTATCATTGAATACTTTGGACTTCCATCTGCTCTAATTACTGAATTTAAAGTTGTTCCTATCATTGAAAAAGGAAAACCAATTGCAATAATTCTTCCATATGTCATTGCATAACTTTGTAAATTTTCAGTACAACCAAATAATTTTAAAAACAATGGCAAAAATATTAATGTAATAAAACAAAACAATATTGATACAATTGCAGAAATTAATATTCCATTTCCTATTCCCACTTCTGCTTCTTTATTCTTTTTTTCTCCTAGTTTTAAACTTAAATATGCAGATGCTCCATCTCCAAACATTAATGAAAATGCAAGCCCTACCATAACTAATGGGAAAACTACATTTGTAGCTCCATTTCCTAAATACCCAACACCTTGACCTATAAATATTTGGTCAACTATGTTATATAATGAATTTACTAACATAGAAATTATGCAAGGTATTGAAAATTTTTTAATTAACTTTCCAATCTTTTCTTTTCCTAATATGTTTTCTTCTGCTTCCATTTTTTCATTCCTTTCAACTTAAATTTTTAATAATTTTATTATATTTATGAATTATATTTTTTATGAAAAAAAGACCTACAAACATTAAGTTTGCAAGGCTTTGTTTTTTTGTTATGGTGAGCCAGGAGGGGTTCGAACCCCCGACCCCAGGCTTAGAAGGCCTGTGCTCTATCCAACTGAGCTACTGACCCATTTCAAACGAACATTACTATAATACCACAAAAAAATTCAAAAGTCAACTAATATTGGAAAGAATTTTTTGTTTTTTTGAATGATTTATGTTAACTATTTAGATAATAAGTATTGTCCATAGTGTCTTTAACATTTTTATAGAGGAGCACTACGTGCTCCTCTACTTGTTTTGTTATTCATACTTTTTGGGTTTTTTTACCCCTGTTCTAATTTGTACTTTATTTTATTTTTCTTGGTTCTGGTTTTCTAATATTAGGGGACACAGGTTACAAATATAAAGCTGGGCGAAAACCGATGACGCCGCCCGAATCGCCTGAATCACCGCCGATGCGATTGCTCGCTGGACGGGAAGAACCATTGCCGTTGCAAGAGCCTCCCCTGTAAACTCGTCCGTCGGAACTGATAGCCTCTGTTGTCCAATCCCAAACATTTCCTGCTAGGTCATATACATTATTTGCTTTCCATGCTTCATTTCTTCCTGTTGTATAATTCATGTTACCAGAACCTGAATTTGTTTTTGCATTTCCTGTTGAATCATTATAATTTCCCCAAGAACTACTATTTACAAAAACTTCATTTTCTGTTTTAGCTTTTGTTTCAATTAGCCAGTTTAGGGTTCTATCCCAACCTGCTCCAGAAATTA
>USQS01000054.1 GCA_900556865.1 uncultured Clostridium sp.
CTAATCTAAACTACTCTAAAGTTTTAGCTATTGAACTGTAAATGATTAAAGGCTATTTTTTAAGAAGCAAAGTAATTGACAATATATGTAATATGTCGTACAATATATTAAGTTAGTAAGAAGGAGAAAATATGAGTGTTTTAGAAGAAACAAAATTTTTAATGAAAAAATATAAAATAAAAGCAAATAAAAATCTTGGACAGAATTTTTTAATAGACGATTTAGCAATAAATGATATTGTAGATGGAGCAAATATTTTAGAAAACGATTTAGTTATTGAAATTGGCCCAGGTCTTGGAAGCATGACGGCTATTCTGCTTGAAAAAGCCAAAAAAGTTATATGTGTGGAATTAGATAAAAAAATGATTAAAATATTAAATGATAGGTTTATTGCATATAGTAACATAGAGCTTATAAATGAAGATATATTAAAATTAGATTTAAATTCTATAATAAAAGAAGAAAAGAAAAAAAATAAATTTCAAAATGTTAAAATTGTAGCAAATTTACCATATTATATAACAACACCTATTATTATGAAATTATTAGAAAGTAATTTAGATATTGAAAGTATAACGGTTATGATTCAAAAAGAGGTTGCTGATAGGTTAATTGAAGTGCCAAGTGGAAAAAACACAGGAGCAATTACTTATACGGTATATTATTATTGTGAATCTTCTAAAATAAGAGAGGTTGAAAATACATCTTTTATTCCTATGCCAGAAGTGAAATCAGAGGTAATTAATTTGAAGTTAAGAAAAGAACCGGCAGTTCAAGTAGAAAATAAAAAGATTTTTTTCAGTATAATAAAATGTAGTTATATGCAAAGAAGAAAGACTTTGATTAATGGATTGGTAAATACGGGTGTATTTAAAAATAAAGAAGAAGGAATAGAAATTTTAAAAACATTGGGCTTAAGAGAAGATATAAGAGCAGAAAATTTAACAATAGAAGATTTTGCAAGACTTACAAATTTATTTTGCCAAAGAGCAAAAAAATAGTATCTATTATATGAAATTAAAAAGTGATTAATAAGGGAGTCCGCCATAAATTAATTTTAGAATGATTTTTTTATAGATTTTCACTGTTTTAATAAATGTTTAATAATATCAATAATTTCGAACGTTTCGGTTGTATTGAGATTGCCCCTTTTTAGAGTGTATAAATAATCTTGATGTGATTTATTAGCATAGTAAAAGGATTTTTGAGTTTAAGCTTTCTTTTAAGTTTTATCTATTTAGTTACTGTTTAAATATTTTTATAAAAATAGCAAAATATTATTGCTATTTTTTTTATTTTGGTATAAAATATAGATGAAAATTTGCTAGTAAAAAAAGTAAATTTTAGGCATTAGAGAACAACAGAAAAATCACTTAGAAAGGAAGATGCAGATGGAAGAAGTTAGTTTAAAAATCACAGGGGCGAATAAAGGATTTATAAATAAACTTACTAATACAATTAATAAAATTTTAATACCTACTAAAGTAGGAATTAATGGCATGTTTATAAACATTAAAAGAAATGCTGTGATAAAGGCTTTTGAAAATTATTCAAATGATGAAGCGGAAAAGGAAGAGTATGAAAAAAAATATGAAGAAGCTTATGAAGCATATCTTGAAGCATTAGATAAATATGTTATGGATTCGATATATAAAAAAGTAAAAAATAATACAGCAACAACTTTTGAAAAAAATGCATTATCAAAATATTATGGTGTTATTTCACTAAAAGAAAGCGAGTATGTTGAATATAAATTTAGAAAACAAAAGTATTTATTAGAATTGGACAATGAAACAGTTAAAATTAATGGAAAACAAAAAGTATTAGAAAAATATAACAAATTTTATATTCAAAAAATGGACTGGCTATACAAAGGAATTTTGAAAAACTATTCAATAAAACTTGCAGACGCAATACAAATATATGATTCTACAAAAGAATGGGTTTATTTAAAAATATTTGATACATTAAAAGAATACCTTGAAAACATTTTGACATTAAAAATTAAAATAGAAGGAAAAGAAAATTATAATGATATAATTGCAGATTATGAAAAATATGAAACATTTGAAGTAGGCAAATTAGACCAAAGAGATAATATTGAAAAAAATATGATAATACTTGGAATAAGCAGAAAATTATTTACACACAGTCTTCCACTTACGGTTGCAGAACAATGTTATATGAAACTTTTAAAAGATGCAAGATGTTTAGTGCAAGATACAAAAATTACAATAAGAAGAGAAAAAGCTTATAATATGCTTATTAACTTAATTGAAGATTATAACATAAAATTATTATCTACAAAGGTTTATTGGGACAACATGAAAGAAAGAGAAGCATTTAAGAAATTATGGAATGAATATAAGGAAATTGAAAAATTAAAAGATTTAGATTATATAGAATATGTAAAAAGAAAAGAAATTTTATTCATAAAAAATGAAATTAAAAATGTTTCAAAAGAAAAATTTGACTATACAAGGCTTATAAAATATTATAAGAGAAAACTTGTGGATTATGGAGTTATGAAAGAAATTACAGGATTTATAAGCAATAAAAATTATACAAAAATAAAAAAGGAGAATAATACAATTGCAAATTGATATAGAGTATTTAAATGTGGAGCCAAATGAAAAATATGAAGAAATTATTTCAAAGGTTTTAAATAAATGTTTTGAAGAAGAAAATTTGCCACAAAATAAGCTTAGCGTAAGCATTACGCTAACAGATCTGAAAAATATCAGGAATTTAAATTGTAAGCATAGAAATATTGACAAAGAAACGGATGTGCTTTCTTTTCCGATGTTTGAAAAAGAAGAAATTGATAAAAAAGTAGCTAAAAATGATTTTCAAATTGAAGATATTTTAGGGGATATGGTTATCTGTATTCCAAAGGTTGAGGAACAGGCAGAAGAATATGGTCATAGTTTTGAAAGGGAACTTAGTTATATGGTGGTTCATAGTTTTTACCATCTTATGGGCTATGATCATATGGAAGAAGAACCTAAAAAAGAAATGAGGCAAAAAGAGGAATATATTCTAAAACAATTAGGAATAACAAGAGAGAACAAATAATGATGTTATTTATTATAAAAAAGCATACTACAGGTATGCTTTTTTTGGTAGAACAAAAGCGGACATTAATAACATAATACTTACAAACACTTTTTAAAGTTCGTGTCTTTGTTCGCGCGCGAAATTTGCTTCCACAAATTTCTGCGCATTGTTATTGTTTTATTATAGGAAGTTCGGAGAAACTTCCTATAATAACAAAAACGGTGTATACGTTAAAGAAATTTAATCTTGTTCCTTTTGTTCTATATTTTTTGAAGAAATAAGCTTTTTTATCTTATTTAAAAGTTTTGCAAATAAGGAAGAATTCTTTTTTGAAAGTGCGGTTTCGCATCCGCCATTTTCAAGAATATTAGATTTATGCTCAAGTTTATTCATAGTTTCATGATAATAATTATCAAAAAAAGTATAATTATCTTTAACACCAATAAGCTGACTAAAATCTGTAAGTTTTCTTCTGTAAGTCTCAAGTTCTTCCAAATTTGTTATTTTTTCATATAGGGCATCGAAAAAATTTTGTATTATTAAATTTTGGGCTTCAAAAAAGGAAGCATTAATTTTTTTTCTAAGTTCAAAAACTTCAATTTGTAATTTTGTTATTTTTTTGTCATTTTCAATTTCTAAAATCTTGTTATTTAATGTTGTAATTTTTTCTTCATATTTTAAAATATCATCAAAGAAAGAATTTATTTGATTAAATACTTTTTTTGAGGTAAGATTTATTATCTTTTGTTTAAAATTGTTAGTTGAAAAATATGTACTATTTATCAAAATATCTTCCCCTATAAAAAATATTAACTCATTTAGAAGAGTACATTCAATAGGGTAGTATGATGGACTAGGAGTATAAAGAATTATATCATAATATTTTTCAAAATCTGGCTGTATACCTATTATTTTAGCAGCCATGTATTGTACGGCAGCTTCATTTAGACCAACACCTGTTACACCTAAAAGCGAAAAGCTAGAAAGCCCCATTTTCTTTAAATTTCCATCATTATTTTTTACTTCTTGAAGATAATGCAAACATTCATGTATGGCAAATTCCTCTAAATCTTCATTTGCAATATGAAAATTAAAATAAATTGAAGAACTTTTATAAGAATAGCTAGCTTCGGCCATGCCTTCAGGAATTTGAGCTTTATACATATTTAAGCAAAAAAGTTTTGTAGATATTTCATTTTCATTTAGATTTAGCTTTGGAAATGTGGTAACAATTTTTTGAGCAACATTATCTGTAATTTTTAGCACAAGTTCTTTATCTAATTTTTCTTTAATAATAAAACCATCTTTTTCTATATTCATAATTAAGATTAAACCTCTTTTTCAATTATTTTTTGCATTATTTGTATAGCATTACTTGCTGCGCCTTTTCTTATATTGTCTGCAACACACCACATATTTAAAGTGTTTGGTTGACTAAAATCTCTTCTTAATCTTCCAACATATACATTATCTGTACCATTTGCAACTGTTGCAATAGGGTAGATATCTTTTGTTATATCATCATATAAAACAATTCCTTTAGAATTTTTTAGCAATTGTTTTACATCATCTAAATTAAAGTCTTTTTCAAATTCAATATTTATAGATTCTCCATGACAGTTTTCTATAGGTACTCTAACGGTAGTTGCTGTTATTTTTAGGTTTTCATTTCCTAAAATCTTTTTTGTTTCATTTATCATTTTGTGTTCTTCTTTTGTATAGCCATCATCCATAAAAACATCTATATGTGGCAAGCAGTTATTATATATTGGGTGGGAGAATTTTTTTAAGTTGTTGTAACTTGCTTGTGAATGTAAATCTTCTAATGCATTTACACCAGCACCAGAAACCGCTTGGTATGTAGAATATATAATTCTTTTTATTTTGTATTTATCATCTAATGGCTTTAATGCAACTACTGCTTGAATTGTAGAACAATTAGGGTTTGCAATTATTCCTGTATTCCAAAAGATATCGTCTGGGTTTACTTCTGGAACAACCAAAGGTACATTTTTGTCCATTCTAAATGCACTACTATTATCTATAACAATACATCCTTTTGATGCAGCAATTGGTGCAAATTTTTTAGATGTTTCTCCACCTGCAGAGAATATTGCAAAATTGAAACCTTCGTCAAAAGAGTTTTCGGTTAATTCGTTTGCAATATATTCTTTTCCCATAAATTTTACTTTTGTACCAGCAGATTTTTTGGAACAAAATAGTTTATATTCAAAATTTGGAAAATTTTTTTCTTCTAATACTTTTAATGCTGTTCTACCGACTAGGCCTGTTGCGCCTACTATGGCTAATTTATAATTTTTCATATAACACCTCTACTATGTAATAAATATTTACTTTATTATATGATATTTTTACTAAAAAAGTCAATGTGTGGAAGAAAAAATATTTATTAACAAAATTCGACTTAATTCATATTATATATTAAGCAGTTAATTGCTAAAAAATGAGCATATTTATGCTCAATGAAAGGAAAGTGACAAGTAATGGAAGATAAAGAGTTTGAGATGAAAAGACCTATGCCACCATGTCCTGTTTTAAAGGTTGATGGTGTTATTGAGAAGGGAAAACAATTTGACTTGGATATAACATTACCAGAAGACCAAAGAGATGTAATATATGGAACTATTAAAAATGTATTTAAAGAGCCTGTAAAAAATGCAGTTGTTAAATTAATAGAAATTGAATTTTGTAAAGATGGAATAAAGAAAAGATGTCCAATTTCTCATGCTTTTACAGATGAATATGGAGAATTTGTATTTGGACCTCTTTGCCCAGGTAAACAATATGCAATAGATATTTGGGTAAATGATGTACGTCATTATAATATTTCAGCAAAATGTATGCATGAAGGAAAATGCTTAAAATGTAAACAAGGTCATGAGTGTGAATGTTTTGAAGAAAAGAAAGAACATGAATGCGATCATAAACATGAATGTGAAAGATAAGTTTTGGCCCTAAATTGAATTTTCAATTTAGGGAGTTTTTTTGAGTTTGAATAAAATTTTAAGGTTTTAAGAGCAAAATTTTTTCAAATTTGAAAAATGAGATTTAACCATTTATTAAAGTTTATTTTTTGAAATACGATGTTTGTCGAATTGTGTCGAAAAAAGTCAAAATGTTTTTGTTGACAAGTGAGCTAAAAGCTAGTATAATGTTAGATGTTGTAGCTAACGTTGAAAGTTAGATGGAC
>USQS01000055.1 GCA_900556865.1 uncultured Clostridium sp.
GGTGAAGTAGATGGGGTATACAGCTCTTTATAGAAAGTTTAGACCAACAAAATTTTCGGAAATGGTTGGACAAGAACATATTAAAAAAACATTAATAAATCAAATAATATCAAATAGAGTAGGACATGCATATCTCTTTAATGGTGGTAGAGGAACAGGTAAGACAACAACTGCAAAAATTTTAGCAAGAGCGGTTAATTGCCTAAACCCAAAAGATGGAGAGCCATGTAATGAATGTGAAATTTGTAAGGGTGCTTTAGATGGGTCGCTTACAGATATTATAGAAATGGATGCGGCTTCAAATAACAGTGTGGAAGATGTAAGGTCAATAAGAGAAGCTGTTAATTTTTTGCCTACTAAAGCAAAATATAGAGTATATATAATAGACGAAGTTCATATGCTTTCAACAGGAGCATTTAATGCATTATTAAAAACTTTAGAAGAGCCACCAGAGCATGTAAAGTTTATTTTAGCAACAACAGAGCCTCAAAAGCTTCCTGCGACTATACTTTCAAGATGTCAAAGGTTCGATTTTAAAAGAATTTCTAATGAAGACATAATAAAAGATTTAGAATATGTTTGTAAAGAAAGTGAAATAAAAATAACAAAAGAAGCTTTAAACTTAATTGCTGTACTTGCTGAAGGTGGCATGAGAGATGCTTTATCTATTTTGGAAAGATGTAACCAAGATGGAGAAGAGCAAATTGATGAAAATAAAGTAAAAGATTTAGTTGGAATTCCAAAATTTACTTTAATAAATAGTTTAGTTTCTAGTGTTGTTGAAAAAAACACGGAAGAATCTTTAGAGGTGCTTAAAAATATATTAGATGATGGTAAAGATATAAATAATTTAATTTGGGAAGTTATTAAATATGTAAAAGATATTTTATTATATAAATCTACTGGAAAGACTGAACTTTATAGCTTAGATGAAATTGAAAATATAAAATTACTTTCAGAAAAAATGACTAAACAGGAATTGATAAATTTAATATGTGAATTATCTAAAATAGAAAATGATGTTAAGCTGTCTAGTCAAAAATTAATAATTTTACAAACAGGTTTAATAAAATTATGTAATAAAGAAAAAGCAAATTTTGAATCAAATAATATTGTGCAAGGCCCACAGAATTCTGATTTAGAAAAGAGGGTTACGAAGATTGAAAATTTTTTACGAGCTGGTAATTTTGTAACAAATAATAATAAAAACATAAAATATGAGGTTTCGGCACCTAAAAAAAATAATGTAGTAAAACCAAGTAAACCGAAATATGAAGGAAAAACGCAAGATTACTGGCCTAAGTTAGTAGAAGATTTTAAAAAAGATGGAAAAATGTTTATGTATATAAATTTAGCGGGAAGTGTAGCTAGAGAAGTAAATGATATGACTTTAGAAATACAATTTCCTAATGGATTAAATAAAGTGGCAAAAGATTTTCTATCTAGACCAGATAATAAGCAAAGTTTAAAAAATACAATTCATTTGGCTTGTGGAAAAGAAATGCAAATAAAATTTGTTGGTGAAGAAACATCGACTAAACAAGATAAAAATGAATTTGAAGCATTTGTAAATAATGCAAATATTCCATTTAATATAATTTAAAGAAAGGAGAAATTTATATGGGTAAAAGAGGAGGATTTCCAGGAGGAATGGGAAATTTTGGAGGAATGAACCTTAATAATTTAATGAAAGAAGCAAAAAAAATGCAACAAGATTTAACAAAAACACAAGAGGAGCTTGCTTTAAAAGAATTTGACGCATCTGCTGGGGGAGGAGCAATTGAAGTTAAAGTAAGTGGAGCAAAAGTTGTTAAAGAAATAAAAATAAAACCTGAAGTGGTTGACCCAGAAGATGTTGAAATGTTACAAGATTTAATTTTATCTTGTGTAAATGAGGCTTTAAGAAAAGTTGATAATGCAAGTAATGATGCTATGGGTAGATTTAATATTCCAGGATTAATGTAAAGAACAAATGAAATTTGTTCGTGTGAAAATTTATGAAATAAATTTTTGTGCAATGTTGTTTTATATAATATTAAAACAAGTTTACTGGAAAGTTAGAAAGGAATAACTATTTATGTCAGAATATGCACCATCAATAGAAAAATTAATACAGAGTTTTGAACGTTTACCAAGTATACGGTCATAAAACTGCTGCACGTTTGGCTTTTCATGTATTAGATTGGAATGAAGAGCAAACAGAGGAGTTTGTAAATTCTATAATAAATGCTAAAAAGAATTTAAAATATTGTAGCAAATGTTTTAATATAACTGATAATGACCCTTGTCCAATTTGTTCAAACCCTAAAAGAAACCAAGAGCAAATATGTGTGGTAGAAGATGTACGTGATGTTGTTGCAATGGAAAGAACACATGAGTTTAAGGGTGTTTACCATGTACTACATGGTTCAATTTCTCCAATGAATGGAATTGGTCCAGATGATATTAAAATTAAAGAGTTATTGGCTAGACTTGTTGGAGGAAAAGTAAATGAAATTATTTTAGCAACAAACCCAAGAGTGGAAGGAGAAGCAACAGCAATGTATTTGTCTAAATTAATTAAACCTTTAGGAATAAAGGTTTCTAGAATTGCTCATGGAATTCCTGTTGGAGGAGATTTAGAATATACAGATGAAATTACTTTAACGAAAGCTTTAGAAGGAAGAAGAGAAATGTGATTTTTTAGGTTTTAGAATTATCAGAGATGTTTGGAATTATTTTTCCTGCTGCATATAAGGCTAAATTATCTGCAAAAGCAGTGAAAAAAGCTGCAAGAATAGCCAGGTCTTCTGTTTCTACTTCTTGACTTACTAAAAGTGCTAAACTGCTTGCAAAACCAATTAAATTGCATCCAGATAAATCAGAAATACACATTTTTAATCTCATTCCTTTCATATTTGTTGAAAATGATTTTTATATATTATATAAATAAAAATAAAAAAATGTTACAGATTAATTAAAATGAATTATTAAATAAAACTAACCAAGAATTCAAAAAATTCTTGGTTGGTTTTATTTATCCATTTACATTTCTGTTTGCTATTTCAATTGCTTTTTTTACAATATTTCCACAAGTTTTTGATGGTACATTTTCCCAACCTCCATCTTTTTTTACTTGTTCATATACACCTAATTCTTTTGCTATTTCTTCTTTTAAGTTTTCGGACATTAGCTTACTTCCTTTTGATGACATAGAAATTTCCTCCTTTAAGAAAGTTATTATAAAAAGCTTTCTATGCCATTAGTATATACAATTTTTCAAAAAATATTTTTTTAAAAATTTGTATAATTGGATATTTTTTCTACATTGTAAGAACTCCATTTGGAGTATTATAAATAACTAAAATATCTTCTTCTTCTCCAGTTTCAGCATTAATATAAACTATAAATTCTCTATCATCAATTTTTCCTTTGAATTCATAGCAAAAAATTTCAGTTTTGTATTCCGTAGGAATAACAGCCATTTTTTCACTCATAATATTTAGATTTTTGTTTAACTTTTTTTTGGCTTCTTCTTTTGTTATTTTTGCAGTTTTTAAATTTCTTTCTTCGTGATTACTTAAATAGCCAGTTGTTTCAATACCTAAAATTTCACCATTATCTAAAGCAACTTTTATTTTTATTAAATCTGGGTACATAATTATATCTTGTTGCACATATGCATAATTAATTGTTAAAATACCATTTTCTGCTAAATAATAGGTTTCTTTCATATTGTCAAAACCTTTTTGTTTCAAATATTCCAAAGCTTTATTATTTGCTTCTTCGTAATTTAATTTTTGCTCTTTAATTTCTCTGTTAAAACTACTGTAAATTACATAACCACCTTTTTTTGAAATGGAAATGTAGGTAGTTTTTCCATCATTGTTTTTAATACTAAAGTTATATGCTAGAATATTTGCATTTTCATTTGCACCTAAATTAGAAATTTCGTATGCATTGTTTTCTCCTAAAAAGTCTTTTGCTTTTTTTGCAGCGTCTTCTTCTGAAATTTCATCACCTTTAATCATTTTGGGGTTAGAAGATGTTAGATGTTCTGAAAAAGCACCATCATAAATTAAGCCAGAGTATTCATGAAAGTTTTGTTCTAATTGGTCAAAAATATCTAAAGAAGAACTT
Organism: uncultured Clostridium sp.; assembly: GCA_900556865.1. Taxonomy (GTDB): domain Bacteria; phylum Bacillota; class Clostridia; order TANB77; family CAG-508; genus CAG-269. The sequence goes on from USQS01000055.1 coordinate 4,120, forward strand.
ACAGATTGTGCAAATTGGCCATTATCTTTTTTGGTTAAATCTTTCCAAGAAAGTGCACCATTTTCTAATTCTAAAGCTAATTCATTTAAAGTGTTTTCAAGCTCTAAACTATAAGAATGGAGTTCTTCTAGATTTTTAAGCTCTTCTTCAGTTAAATCTTCTCCTTTTATGTTTTTCCTCGAAAGAGCATAGCTATAGTCACTTACTTGATTTAAAAATTTTGATGTGTTTTCAAGCTCTTGACTTTGTATTGGCAGTTCTGAAAGATAGGTTTGTGCTAAATTTGCTTCACGCCATAAATAAGTCAATGTTTCAGCACTATGTGTGCTACTTGTTGAAATTGTCGATTTAGAAAGATATGTTTCAACATTTTGAATATAATCTACTAATTCGTAAAAATTACTATTATATAAATTTGTATTTACCAATTGTACTTCTTTATTTTTTTTAAATAATAAATAGGCAAGTATAATAATAATAGCAATACTAATTATTAAAATTATCCAAAATATGTTTTTTTTAATTTTATTTTTCATATTAATTTCATTCCTTTCATAAGGTATATACTTTATTTTGCCAAATATTAAAAAAAATATTCCAATTTAATTAAAAATATGGTAAAATAAATTGAAAATTTGAAAGGAACTGATTATATGAGAAGAATAATAATTTGCTATGCTTCATATGGTGGTGGCCATTTTTCAGCAGCAAAAAATATCAAAGAATACATAGAACAAAACTATACTGATTGTGATGTATTTTTATTTGATAGCATGAAATATATAAATAAAGCAATAGATAAAATATGTGGATCAACATATAATACAATAACTAAAAGTGTTCCATGGTTTTGGGGAAAGGTTTACTATCATACACAAAGCCCAATATTTGAAAAAATTCTTTCACTTTCAAATAAATTATTAGCATATAAGCTTAATAAATTGTTAAATGAACTAAACCCAGAAGTAATAATTTCTACGCATTTTTTTGTGGGGCATATGTGTGCAACATTAAAAAAACATGGAAAAATAGACGCAAAACTTGTAAATGTAATAACAGATTATGGAGATGACCCATATAATGAATGGATAGCAGAACATGAATATTTAGATTATATATTTGTTGCTCATGATGAAATGAAAACTAATTTGGTTCAAAAAGGTGTTGATGAACAAAAAATATATGCAACAGGAATTCCAATCTCAAGTAAGTTTTTGATTCATTATAATAAAAATAAAATTTTAGAAAGTCTTAATTTTACTGATGACAAAAAAACAATACTTTTTTTTGCAGGTGGAGAATTTGGACTTGCTAAAAACAAAATAACAGAACTATTAAAAAATCTTGCAATATATTTTGAAAATACACAAATTATAGCAATAGCGGGAAAAAATGAAACAATTAAACAACATTTTGAAGAAATATCTAATGAATATAATGCAGAGAATAGAATAAGAGTTTTTGATTTTACAGATAGAGTTGCAGAATTTATGTATGTTTCAGATTTAGTAATAACAAAACCAGGGGGGTTAACCTCTACGGAGAGTATAGTTTCAAAACTTCCACTTTTAATTATAAATCCTATTCCTGGCCAAGAAACAGAAAATGCAGAATTTTTAGAAGAACGTGGAGTGGGTATTTTATTACAAAAAAATGATGATATTGATTTAGCTTTAGATGGTTTATTGAATAATCAAGAAGAATTAGATTTAATGAAAAGAAATTGTGAGAAAATTGCTAAGCCAAATTCTACAAAAGATATTTGTGAAATATTGTTAAATTAAAGTGGGCTGTAAAAAAGTACAATATTTTTGTAAAATTTTTTTTTATTTCTTTAAATGCAGTTACAATTCACAGTTTATAAAATAATTTATTAAATTGATAATATATTGTTTTTTATACCTTGGTGTCGCACATCCTCGTATGTTCCAAA
>USQS01000056.1 GCA_900556865.1 uncultured Clostridium sp.
AGATATATTATATAAATGTTACAATACATTTTATAGCCCTTCAAATATGTGTTTAGTTGTTTCTGGAGATTTTGTGCCAGAGGAATTAATAAAACAAATAAAGAATAGACTTATTGATAAACCACTAAATGGAGAAATAAAAAGAATATATGAAAACGAACCAGAAAATATTGTAAAAGAAAAGATAGAAACAAAAATGAATGTAAGTCGCCCATTATTCACTATAGGAATAAAATGTAATGCTCCAAAGCAACAAGAAAAAGTTAAAACACATATTGCAGTAGAAATTTTATTAAATATGTTACTTGGAGAGAGTTCAGATTTATATAAACAATTATATAAAAATGGAATATTATTTGTTGCACCAAGTATATCTTATGAATTTACAGATAATTACGCACATATTTTAATTTCTGAAAATGCTACAAACCCTGAAGAAGTTTATAACAAATTTATAGAAAAGGTGGACGAATTTTTAAATAATGGCTTAAATGAACAAGACTTTGAAAGAATAAAGAAAATGATATATGGCGAATATATAAAAGAATATAATGATATTTCAAATATTTCAAGAATGTTTTTGTCTGATTTTATGAAAGGAATAAATAGTTTTGATTATTTAGAAGAAATTGAAAATGTAAATGTTATATATGCAAAACAAGTTTTGAAAGATTTATTTAAGAGAGAAAAAATGGTTCTTTCTGTTGTAAAAAAATAGAATTTGTCGATTGCTGTAAAATAAGCTAAAACATAGTAAAATAAGCACTTACGAAAGTTGCGAAAAATAGAAAAAAATACTTGACTAAAGTAAATTTATGTGATAATTTAAGAATATATGTAAGAGAAAAAAAGAAGAAAAGGACATAAAGGAGAGGAACAAGATGTTAAATGATGAAATTTGTAAATTAAGAGATGAATTAAATTTAAAAATAGAACAAGGGTGTGATTATAGCGTTATTTATGAGTTAAGTTTAAAATTAGATAAATTAATAGCTAAATATTATGAAAGTATTCCAATTAGGAAAAATTCCTAATTGGACTTTTTAAAAGAAAAGGCGAAATTATAAAAGAACTGTTATATTATTTTTTTTTTATAAATAATATATAATGGAGGGATTTTATAATGGAGCCTATTAATTTAAATAATAAAAAAAAGATGAAAAATGCTTTGTTTATAGTTTTTTTAGTTTTAATATTATTAATTGGAAGGATTGGATATATTCAATTTATACAAGGTGGAAGTTTGCAGGTTTTAGCTTATGAACAGCAAGTTCAAAGAAGAGCGGTAAATAGCAAAAGAGGAACAATTTATGATGCAACAGGAAAATATATTTTGGCAGTAAGTAGTACAGCATATACAATCACAGCAAACCCTACTAATATTTCAGAAAAAAATAAAGAGATTATTGCTAGAAAAATAGCAGATATGTTTAGTTTAGATTATGAAAAAACTTTGAAAAAGTTGAAAAAGAGAAGCTCTATAGAAATAATTGTGAAGAAAATAGATGAAACACAAGCAGATGAGTTTAGAAAATGGCTACAAGAAAATAAAATAGAAACAGGAATAAATATAGATGAAGATAATAAAAGATATTATCCATATGCAAATTTAGCATCTCAAGTTATTGGGTTTTGTGGGGGAGATAATCAAGGTTTAGATGGAGTGGAAGCAAAATATGATGAAATATTAAAAGGAACAGCTGGTTCAATTTCTAGAGCAACAGATGCGGCAGGGGAGGAGATAGGAACAGAAGGGGAAAATTATACTTCAGCAATAGATGGAAATTCTATTATTCTTTCTATTGATATGACAATTCAATCTATTGCAGAAAAATATTTAGAACAAGCTTGCATTGATAATAATTGTACAGATGGAGGAAATATTGTAATAATGAACCCACAAAATGGCGATATTTTGGCTATGGCAACATACCCATCATATAATTTGAATGAACCATATACAATAAATAATGAAGAACTTAAAAGCAATTGGGATAATATGGACCAAAGTGAAAAGTCTAGAAATTTACAGGGAATGTGGAGAAATAAAGCAATATCTGATACATATGAACCAGGGTCAGTTTTTAAATTGGTTACAGCTTCAACTGCACTAGAAGAAGGTTTGACAGATACAGACAGAAGCGGGGAATTTTGTTGCACGGGTTCAATTACTGTTGCTGGTGCACGTATTAAATGTTGGAGATATTATAGACCACATGGAAGTGAATCTTTAAGAGAAGGATTAATGAATTCGTGTAACCCTGTATTTATAGGCCTTGGACAAAAAATAGGTGTAGAGAAATATTTTGAATATTTAAATAAATTTGGGTTACTTTCCAAAACAGGGGTAATGTTACCAGGAGAAGCAAATAGTATATTTGTAAAACAAGAAAAGTGCGGCCCGGTAGAACTTGCAACTATAAGTTTTGGGCAGAGGTTTGAAATTACACCACTTCAACTTATTACGGCGGTTTCTGCTATTAGTAATGGAGGAACTTTAATTACTCCTAGAATAGTAACTGCAACAATTGATAGTCAAACTGAGGAAAGAAAAGAATTAGAAGTTGAAAAAAAACATACAGTAATATCTAAAGAAACATCTGAAAAAGTTTTAAGTATGATGGAATCTGTTGTTTCAGAAGGTACGGGAAAAAATGCTAAGGTTGAAGGGTTTAGAATAGGTGGAAAAACAGGTACTTCAGAAGATGGAGTAAATACAGGAAAATATGTAACCTCTTTTTGTGGGGTTGCACCAATTGATAATCCGCAAGCGGTTGTTTTAGTTACATTATATAACCCAACAGGGGAAGGCGGACACCAAGGAGGTGGTGTTGCAGCACCAGTAGGAGGGCAGATTTTTAGTGAGATATTACCGTATTTGGAGGTTACACAAGGAAATGAAGATAAAGTTGTAGAATAGAGTGAGTAAGTGTACCAAATTTTAGCAAATTTTGAAAATAAAAAAATTTTCTTTTATAAAAATAAAGCAAACAAAATGAAAGTTATTTTTATATATAAAAATAACTTGACAAAACGAATAGGATTCTGTAAAATAGAAATAGGTGATGAAAATGTTAAAAAGAGAAATATATTTGGAAAAAATTAGAAATTTTTATGATAGTGATTTGATAAAAATTTTAGTAGGAATTCGTAGATCTGGTAAATCTGTAATATTAAGCCAAATTATACAAGAGTTAAAGGAAAAAGGAATAGATAGTGAACATATAATATATATTAATTTTGAGTTTATAGAATTTGAGGATTTAACAGATTATAAAGAATTAAATAAGTATATAAAAGAAAGAATTAAAGATGATAAAATATATTATTTATTTTTTGACGAAATACAAAACGTTGAAAATTTCGAAAAAGTAATAAATTCTTTAAGAGCATCAAAAAAAGTGAGTATTTTTATAACAGGTTCAAATAGTAGGTTGTTATCAGAAGAATTATCAACCGTTCTTTCTGGTAGATATGTTAGTTTTAAAATTAATCCATTATCCTATAAAGAAGTTTTGGAGTTGCTTGGGAAAAAGGAATCTACAGATAAAATATTTGAGGATTATATGAGATGGGGAAGCCTTCCAAATAGATTTGAATTTAAAAATGAAAATGCGATTAAGAGCTATTTATATGATGTATTTGATTCTATAATATTAAGGGATGTAGTAGAAAGATTAAAAATAAGAGATACAGCATTATTTAATTTAATATTACAATATATTATAGATACGATCGGCAGAGAATTTTCTGCTGAAAATATTATAAAATTTTTAAAAAATGAAGGTAGAGATGTTTCAACACTAACTATATATTCATATTTAGATGCATTATGCAAAGCACTCTTAATAAGAAAAGTTTATAGATATGATATACATGGAAAAGCAGTTTTAAAAACCTTAAATAAGTATTATGTTACAGATTTAGGAATTGCACAAATTAAAAATAATAAAACGGAAATGGATAAATCATATGCGATTGAAAACATTGTTTATAATGAATTGATAATTAAAGGATATGATGTGTATACTGGCAAAACTAAAAAAGGTGAAATAGATTTTGTTGCAACTAAACCTGAAAAAAAGATTTATATACAAGTAGCATATAGTATTCCAAACGAGGATACAAAGCAAAGAGAATTTGGAGCTTATGAAGTAATTTCTGATAATTATCCTAAATATGTCATAACATTGGATAGATTAAATTATGAATATAACGGAATAAAACATGTTAATTTAATAGAATTCTTATTAGATGAAAATTTTTAATATAAAAAGGTGATAAATATGAGTAAAAAATGTAGACTATGTGGAAAAACATTTAACAACAACAATTATCAATTATTTGGTACCGGTTGCTTTAAAACAATATGTGAATTACTGGGTGTAGTAATGCCAAAAAATATTAAAGAAAAGAACAAAGAAAAATATTTATGTTCTTTAGTAGCTAAAAAATTAAATAAAAAGAGACTAACAACAAAACAAAAACAATATTTAACAGAATTATATATTGCCACTTTATTTATTGATAAAATAGAGTATGTAAATTTAAATAAGCTTAAGAAAAAAATTCAAAAACAAATAGATAATATGAACTTTTTTACTGGAATATTTTTACCAAATAAAGATTTATCGATGGTATTATATTCAATGTATAACTTGTATAATGCGACAGATACATTTAAAAAGAATTTAGCAGAAATTGAAAAAATGTACAAAGAAGAAAGAATTGATAATAATGTGAAAGATGATAAAAAGGTAATTAAATATTTTCAATATATTTTTAAAATTAAGAAAATTTTAAATCCAAAGGAATATGCATTAAGTTATTATAGACAATATATTTTTTGGGAAACAGTAATTAATGGAGGACTGCTATTTAATTATCAATTAGCAGCAAAATTACTAAGACATTCATTAAGCGAAGTAGGAGATAGTCCAAAGACATATAATGTGACAGACAAAGATATAATAGAGAATATAAAAAAAGATGTAGATTTAACATCAAAATTAGACGAGATAGTGAAAAAGTATGATGATGAGCAATATTTTAAAACATCAACTGAAGGAGAAAAAGAAACATTTGCATTTGAAAATAATACGGATTATAAATTTGCAATACATAATGCAGAGATTATTGTGGAGGGAAATAAAAACAAGGATAATAAATGGGACTTAAATATAGAGATTTTAGATAAATTTGATTTTACAGATTTTGTTTTTCCAGAAGAATATAATGATAAATATAAGGATATTAATAAACAAGAAAATAAAACGCAAACACAAAAGGCTATGAGCAGTGTAAAGAATGGATTAGGATATACTTTAAATAATATGGCTTTAGCATCTGTACAATATGGGGTATTAAAAGAATATGATGTGAAAATTAGTTTTAGTATGAATAACTATGGAAAAGAAGGTGATTAGCGTGATTAAAGCTATTTTTGTAGATTTATTAATTGTAGTAGCAATTATGTTTATATATCCACTTGAATCTATTATAATGCCAATTGGAATGAGCATATTCAGCAATAGTAGTTCTGATAAAGATTTAATAAAAGGTTTTGGGAACGTTAGAATCGAAAACTATAAAAAATATGAAAAAATAGAATCAGATGATGTTTATGTTGATTGCTATGCTATATACTTTAATGAAAAACAATCAAATGCCATTGAAAGCCAGATTAATAGTGATGAAAACTGGACAAGAGAACCATTTAACGAAAAAATTATTAATAAATATAAAAAAGTTAATGTAAATAATTTTGAAAATTCATATTATTATTTAATTGAATTTGATAAAATTATTAGTGATGATGAAGATTTAGAATTACATATTTTCAATAACAAGATTCTATTTAAATATAAAAATATATTATTCCAAAGTAATCTGTTAAATGGAAATTATCCTAATACTTCTAATTTAATTCCTACAGAATTTGAAATAATAGCTAAAACTAATTTGTCTGATTACT
>USQS01000057.1 GCA_900556865.1 uncultured Clostridium sp.
TTCCAGCAGCACCAAGAGGAGTACCACAAATTGAAGTTACATTTGATATAGATGCCAATGGTATAGTTCATGTTTCTGCAAAAGATATGGCAACAGGAAATAGCCAAAATGTTGCAATAACAGCTTCAACAAACCTTACAGATGAAGATATTGAAAAAGCAGTTAAAGATGCTGAAGCTCATGCAGAAGAAGATAAAAAGAGAAAAGATGAAATAGAAGTTAAAAATAATGCTGAAAGTTTAATTTATAATAGTGAGAAAACATTAAATGAATTAGGCGATAAAATTAGTGGAGAAGAAAAAGCAAAAATTGAAACAGAGATTGAAGCAACTAAAAAAGCATTAGAATCAAACAACACAGAAGAAATAAAAGAAGCAACAGAAAAACTAACAAAAGTATTTTATGAAATGAGTGAGCAACTATATAAAAATGCAAACCCAAATGCAGGTGCTAACCCAGGAGAAACAGGAAATGCAGAAGATGCTTCAAATGCGGAAAATAATGGAAATGTATATGATGCAGATTACAAGGTTGAAGACCAAGATAATAAATAATATTAAAATAATATTTAAGGCGGGATAGAGGTGTTCCGCCTAAAGTTTTAATAAACGCCTTAAGAAAGGAAAAAGAGATGGCAGAGAAAAAAGATTATTATGAAATATTAGGTGTAAGTAAAACAGCAACAGATGATGAATTAAAAAAGGCATATAGAAAAATGGCAAAAAAATATCACCCAGATGCAAACCAAGATAATAAAAAAGAAGCAGAGGCTAAATTTAAAGAAGTAAATGAAGCATATGAAGTTTTATCAAACCCACAAAAAAGAAAAATGTATGATCAATTTGGAACAGCAGACCCAAGTGCTGGTTTTGGTGGAGCAGGAGGACCTTTTGGTGGTCAAAATGGATATTATTCATATTCTACATCAGATTTTGGTGACTTTGGAGATTTAGGAGATATATTTTCTTCATTTTTTGGTGGAGGATTTGGTTCTCAAAGAGCAAATTCTAGAAGAAATAATGGGCCAAGAAAAGGTGAGGATTTAAATTTAAGTATAGATATTTCTTTTGAAGAATCATATTTAGGTGTAGAAAAAGAAATAATAGTTACTAGGCAAGAAAATTGCTCTGTATGTAATGGAACAGGAGCTAAAAAAGGTACTTCTAAAATAAAATGTCCATCATGTAATGGTACAGGTCAAGTTACAAGTTTTCAAAATACTATTTTAGGTAGAGTGCAAACAACTAGAACTTGTGGCGAGTGCCGAGGAACTGGAGAAATAATAAAAGAGCCATGTGAAAATTGCCATGGAAAAGGAACTGTTAGAAAATCTCCAAAAATAAAAGTAAAAATTCCAGCAGGAATTAATAATAATCAAACTGTTGTGATAAGAAATGAAGGAAACCCAGGTGTAAAAGGTGGTCCAGCAGGAGATTTATACATAACTGTAAAAGTAAGGAAAAGTTCAGTTTTTACAAGAGAAGGAAATACCGTATATTGTGATATTCCAGTTACAATAACACAAGCAACACTTGGTGCAGAACTTGAAATTCCAATGGTAGATGGGTCAAAGGAAAAATATAAAATTCCAGAAGGAACTCAAACAGGAACTCAATTTTCTATAAGGGCGAAAGGGTTCAAAAGCATTAATTCAAATGCACAAGGAAACTTTATTTTTAAAGTTGTTGTTCAAACTCCAAAAAGATTAACAAAAGAACAAAGAGAATTACTTGTTGAACTTGCAAAAACAATGAATGAACAACCACCAGTAAAAAGAAGAGGAATATTTGGATAAAACAAATAAATCTATTGACAAGTATAAATATTTGTTATATATTAATAGTGATCTGGGGAAGTTCCCTATGTTAGAAACAACCGCCATATGAAAATATGAAAGGAGAGACCTTATGAAAGACTATTATGGATGGTTGAAGGAGCAAGAGCTCCAAAAAAAAAAGAATGAGAAAGTGTCTTCTCTTAAAAGAGAAGACAGAGAGAAAAAAAAGGGAAAAAAGAAAAAGAAGAAAGAAAAGTAAAAAAACAAGGTGCTCAATTGAGCACCTTTTTTTGCTTCGTTTTTTTATTTAAAATCTGACATATTATTTATTTTTTTTTTAATTTGTAGTAAAATATTATAAAAAGAGAATTAAAGCTAATAATAACAAAGATAGGAGAATTTATTTATGAAAGAAAATAATTGTTTTGAAGGAAGTTATAGAAAAAATAGTAAAGGATTTGGGTTTGTAAAATGTGATGAATTAGAAGAAGAAGTTTATATTTCAAAAGAAAACTCCAAAGGAGCTTTAGATGGAGATTATGTTTTAATAAAGATTTTAGAGCTTGAGAATAATAAAAAAAGTAAAGAAGGAAAAATAATAAAAATTTTAAGGCATGATAAAAATAAAGTTGTAGGTACATTTCAAAAAAATAAAAATTTCGGCTTTGTAGTTCCAGATGATAAAAATTTTGGAAGTGATATTTTTATTTCTAAAAACAATATGGGCAAAGCAAGAAATAATCATAAAGTTGTAGTTGAAATTGTAAAATATCCAAAGGGAAAAAAGCATATAGAAGGAAAAATTATAGAAGTTCTTGGAAGTCCAAATAAAGCAGGAGTTGACATGCTTGCTTTGATAAAAGAACATGATCTTCCTTCAAAATTTCCGGAAGAGGTTGTGATAGAAGCTAAATCTAAAGGAGATACAATTGAAAAGTCTAAAATAAAAAGTAGAGTGGATTTGCGTGATAGACATATTTTTACAATAGATGGAGAAGATGCTAAAGATTTAGATGATGCAGTAAGAGTTGAAAAAATAGACAATAATACTTATTTATTAGATGTTCATATTGCAGATGTAAGTTACTATGTAACACAAGATTCTTTACTAGATAAAGAAGCACTTTTTCGTGGGACAAGTATTTATATGTTAGGAAGAGTAATTCCAATGCTTCCAAGAGAGCTTTCTAATGGAATTTGTAGTTTGAATGCAAAAGAAGATAGGTTTACTTTAAGTGTGTCTATGAAAATAGATTCTAAAGGAAATGTTATAGATTCAAATGTTTATAAAGCAGTTATAAGAGTTACTGAAAGAATGAATTATTCGGATGTGCAAAAAATAATAGACAAATCTGATAAAATAGTTTTAAAAAAATATGAAAAATATATAAAAGATTTTGAACTTATGAAAGAGCTTGCACAAATTTTAAAAAATAAACGTGTTGAACAAGGTTATTTAAATTTAGATATTCCCGAAAGTAAAATTGAGCTAGATGAAAATGGAGTTGCAGTTGATGTTCATAAATATGAAACATATTTTTCTCATGAAATAATAGAGCAGTTTATGCTAACGGCAAATGAAACAATAGCAGAAAAATTTTTCTGGTTAGAGGCACCATTTGTGTATAGAATTCATGAAATACCAGATATTGACAAAATAAAAGAAACTAATAAATTTTTGTATAATATGAATTTAAAGATAAAAGCAAATAAAGATAGTATTCATCCAAAGGCTTTTGCTACAGTTTTAGATAAAGTTAAAGGAACGGAAGAAGAAAAAATTGTTTCTAATTTGTTACTTCATACTTTAAAAGTTGCAAGATATAGTGATGAAAATATAGGGCATTTTGGAATAGCAAGTAAATATTATTGTCATTTTACATCACCTATAAGAAGATATCCAGATTTATTTATTCATAGGATAATTTCTAAATATTTGGAAAATGATTTTAATGTAAGTGAAGATTTTAAAGAAAAATATAGTGTTTTAGCTCATGATGTTGCAAGTTGTTCTTCAGAAAGAGAAAAAGAGGCTACAAAGGTTGAAAGAGAAGCAGAAAAATTGAAAAAAGCTGAATTTATGGAGTCTCATATAGGGGAAGAATTTGAAGGAATTGTTTCAAGTGTAACTTCTTTTGGAATGTTTGTAGAGCTTGAAAGTACAGTTGAAGGATTAGTTAGATTTTGTGATATGGGTAATGAATATTTTGAATATGATGAAAATAATAAAATTTTAATTGGAGAAAATACTGGTAAAACTTATAAAGTGGGAGATAGAGTAAATATTAAAGTAAAAAATGCAAGTAAAGAATTAAGACAAATTGATTTTGAGTTATTTTAAATGAAAAGGCAGGAGCACAACTCCTGCCTTTATGTATTTTACAATTAATAAAGTAAAATCTATAAAACCAAGAATAATACCCCTGCATTTTGTTAGAAAACATATCTTATTAAAACTACTTTATTAGAAAATAGTTCTAAAAACATATTTCATGCTTATTTGTTAGCCATGTTGTTTTCAACTTGTTGGATCATTTTCTTAACCATGTTACCACCGATTCTTCCAGCATCTCTAGAAGATATATCACCATTGTAACCATCTTTTAAAGTAACACCAACTTCACTAGCTACTTCATATTTGAATTTTTCTAAAGCGTCCATAGCTTCAGGTACTAATTTTTTATTGCTGTTATTTGAATTTGCCATTTTCTATTTCACCTCCTGCTAATATTAACATTATTTAAGAAAAAAGTATTCTTTTTTCTAAATATAGAATATGCAAAAAAATGAAAAATAAACAGAAAAAAAATGGAAAAAATTTTGAAAAACAATTTTTTAGTTAAATATTGTGAGCTTAAATATATTTAAAAGTAAAGCAAAAAACTATTGTAAATAATAAGAAAAAAAGGTATAATATTAGAAACAAAAGAAAAAATAAATAAAAAGGAGTGAAATAATTTATATGTATAAATTAATAGCAATAGATTTAGATGGCACAATGTTAAACAGTTACGGAGAAGTTACTGAAAATACAAAAAGAGTTTTAAAACAAACAAAACAAAAAGGAGCAGAAGTGGTTATTACTTCAGGAAGAAGTATTGATTCTATAAAATATATAGCTTCTGAAATTGATAGTTCAAAATATATGATAGCAGGAAATGGTGCTGTTGTATATGATAGAAGTCAAAATAAAATTTTATATGAGAAATATATACCTAAAAATAAAGCATTAGATATAATACAAATTTGTGAAGAAAATAGTATATATTACAATGTTTATACAAATAAAACAATAATTGCAGATGGATTAAGATATAATGTTTTGTACTATTATAAAGAAAATTTAAAAAAGGAAGATCAAAAAAAGACACATATTACTTTAGTAGAAAATATAGAGAACTATATAAAAGAAATGAATGAAGATGAAAAAATAATGAAGATATTTATATGTGATAAGAATAAAACTGTTTTTAACTCAATTGTTAGAAAGTTTTCAGTAATAGAAGATATAGATATTTTAGATGTGTCACATATGGCAAGAAAAGTTATTAAGCAAGGAACAGAAGATATACCAATAGAATATTATTATACGGAAATATCTATGAAAGATGTGGATAAATGGTATGCTCTAGAATTTTTAATAAAAAAACTAGGAATCCCAAAAGAAGAAGTAATGGCAATTGGAGATAATGTAAATGACAGAAAAATGATAGAAGAAGCGGGAAAAGGAATTGTTATGGGAGGAAGTACGCCTAAAGTTTCTGAAGTTGCGGATTATATTACATTAGATTGTAATAATGAAGGAGTGGCAAAAGCAATAGAGAAATTTATTGTATAATAAAATTAATCTAAAATTAGACAATATGTTGAAGAAAGGATTGAGAATAGAGTGAATGACATAATAATAGTAAAAGGAGCAAAAGTACATAATTTAAAAAACATAAATATAGAGATTCCAAGGAATAAATTGGTTGTAGTAACAGGTCTTTCAGGTTCTGGAAAATCATCTTTAGCATTTGATACATTATATGCAGAAGGTCAAAGAAGATATGTAGAAAGTTTATCTTCATATGCAAGACAATTTTTAGGAATAATGGAAAAGCCTGATGTAGAAAAAATAGAAGGTCTATCGCCTGCAATATCAATAGATCAAAAAACAACTTCTAAAAATCCTAGATCCACAGTTG
>USQS01000058.1 GCA_900556865.1 uncultured Clostridium sp.
CATTTGAAATAAAAATAATTTTATGATAAAATCATATTTGCTTAAAACAGGAGGAAATATGAAGAATAAAAAAATAATTAATTTAAAACAATTACCAACAACAATAATTATAGTAATATTACTACTTTTAATTGGATATGCTTTACCCATAAATGAAAATAATAATGAAATTTCTCAAGAAAATATAACAATTAATTCTAATATTGAAATAGATAATATTCCACCGTATTCAGGAGAGACTGTTGTTACAATTAATAATGATGTGCCATATTTTGAAGATAAAGATATAACAACAGAAAATTTTGAAGATTATTCATCACTTGATAAATTTGATAGAGCAGGAGTAGCTTTTGCTAATATATGTAAATATACAATGCCACCAGAAGGAACAAAAAGAGGAAATATTTCATATAAACCTACTGGTTGGGTTCAATATTTGTATGGAGAAAATAATAGCAAACATTTATATGAAAGATGTCATTTGATTGCATGGCAATTAGGAAATGAAAATAATAACAGACAAAATTTAATTACAGGCACTTCGCAGATGAATGCAGCAATGATAGAATATGAAAATATAATTGCAAATTGGATTAAACAAGAGAATAAGCAAAATAAAGATTATCATGTTTTATATAGAGTAACACCTATTTATAAAGGGGAAAATAAATTAGCAACTGGTGTACAATTAGAGGCAAAGTCTGTTGAAGAAGAAGGTGTATCTTTCAACAAATTTATATATAATGTACAAGATAATTTTGAAATTGATTATAGTACGGGTAAAGCAAAATTGATAGAATAAAATAAATAAAAAAGGAGGAAAATTTGAATTTAGACTTAAATAGAATAACAGAAAAACTACAACAAAATGATTTTATAAAAAATTTTATAGAAGAATTAAGTGGGGCATTAGAAAATTTTAGCCATCAAAATCAAGTAAAAGGTGAAAAAATAGAAGAAGTGGAATTAACTCCAGAAGAGGACTTAGAGTTTTATAGAAAAGAATCTAATTTTTTACAAAATTACTTTAAAGATGAATTATCAGATTTAAGTAAAGGAGAAATATATCTTGTTACAAACAAATATGAAAATGATTATGAATATCATAGATATAAGGTCGCTCAATATATAGAGGGGCATGAACGTAAATATATTGCTTTTGAAAAAGATTTACCTGAAAATGTACAATTAGGAGATATTGTTAGAAAAATAGATGGGAAGTATATTTATGATAAAAAAGCTACACAATATGTTAAAAATTCTTTAAATGAAATTAAACAAGATATAATAAATAGAAGAAATTAGTAATAAAGTGTGTCTAAAACAAGATAATATAAATGAGATTTGAGTTAAAATTTTAACTTAAATCTCATTTTGTCTAAAATATTAAAAAGTTATAAAAATAGTATGTGCATAACATTAAATTATAAGATTGCTCCAAGTACGAAAATTCCTAAAATATCATTATATATTTCATTAAATTGAGAAGTTGGAAGAGGAGCTACTCCTTCGCCACATTCAATAGTGTATCCAGGTTTATTGAAATTTTGAATAAACCAATCTTTATAACCAGCAAAACTTGAGTTAAAAGGTGTGCTTTCTAAAGAGTATCCAGAAGCAGCCTCAAATTGTTTACCTATATATTTAGCATCAGGTGGAGCATAATCTTGAAATTGCCAATAAATTACTTTTCCTTGTGTGTGAAAAGTGATGACTAGCCTAAAGTTTTGCAAAAATGTAAAACTATAAATGTTAAGAGCTTCTGGTTCTGTGAGTGGGCCAAAACCAACAAAATCACGTGGGGCAGGAGATGTATAACCTTGAGCAAACTTTATTTCACGGGCTTTTAACCAACCAGCAGGAAATTGTAAATTTAAATCCACACCTCTAATATTTGCCTTCCAACCATTAGGAAATGGAATATTAGGGTATCTAGAAGCAATTAATTTTGTATTAGAGTACAAAGAAGAATTTTTAGGAATTTCACCAGTAACTAAATTTACTCCATCAGGATTAACCATAGGCATAATATATATTGTAGAATTATTATATAATTCTCGTGCTGAATAGCCATAAATAGGTAGATTGTTTGTATAGCAATAACAATAGTCTGATAAAAATTTCATAACCAAAGGTGTTGTTATCCACTCATTAGCGTGTATACTTGCAGAATAAAATACTTTGTTGTTTCCTTGACCAATTTTTATTATTGGAATAGAATTACCAAGAACGCTTTGACCTGCAGAAAACACATCAATAAAGGGATAAAGAGTTTTTAAAGAATTTATATTAATTTGCAGAATAGAATAACTATAACTGATATTTGTTGGAACAATAAAACCTAAACCACCGTTTATGTACGGAGTTAAAGCATTCCATGTGGCATTTCCTACTATTCCATCAGGAATTAGATTATATTTTCTTTGAAAAGCAATAACAGCAGTTTTCGTATTATTTCCAAAAATACCATCAATATTACCTTTTAAAAATCCCAATTTTATTAATAAATTTTGCAAAAATTCAACTAAAGGACCAGTATTACCAACTTTTAAAGTTCTCATTTTAATTTCATTCCTTTCTTAAGGCGAATCAAGTTGTTTTATCTACTCGTGTAAATAAAAACAACCATATTACCTAAAGTATAATATGAAATAAAATATAAAAAGTTACCAGAAAAAAACTAAATAATTTGTACTTATTTTTGGTCGCTTACGCGGTATTTCAAAACAATATATTATCAAATTTTTAAAGTTAAATATTGAATTGTAATAAAAATTTAGTATAATTATAAAAAATTGAATTTTAGACTTGTAATTATGAGTAAGTAATTATATAATTAGTTTAGTAAAATTTTGCAAGCAATGTTCACAAAATGTTTGCAGGAAATAAATATTATAAACGGCCAAAGAAGAAAATAATATAGAACGAAAATTTATAAAAATAGATTTTATTTGGAATGGAGATAATTTATGTATAAAAGAACAGAAACAAAACCTATATATGTTGGGAATGTAAAAATTGGTGGACAAGATAAAGTAATAATTCAATCAATGTGTAATACGAAAACAAAAGATATAAAATCAACAGTAGAGCAAATTATAAGATTAGAAAATGCTGGATGTGAGATTGTTAGAGTGGCATGTTTAGATATTGAGGATGCAAAAGCTATAAAAGAAATAAAAAAAGAAATTCATATACCAATTGTAGCTGACATTCATTTCGATTATAGAATAGCTTTACAAGCTATTGAATCTGGAGTAGATAAAATAAGAATTAATCCAGGAAATATAGGAAGTGAAGAAAAAATAAAAGCAGTTGTTGAAGCATGCAAAAATAAAAAAATACCAATTAGAATAGGTGTTAATGCAGGCTCTTTGGAGAAAGATATTTTAGAAAAATATGGAAAGCCATGTAGTGATGGTATGATTGAAAGTGCTAAAAGACATGTAAAAATATTGGAAAATCTTAACTTTAAAGATATGGCTATATCTTTAAAAGCTTCAAATTTAGATATGTGTGTAGAAGCATATGAAAAAGCTGCAAAAGAATTTATTTATCCATTACATCTTGGAATTACAGAAGCTGGTACAGCATTTAGTGGAACAATTAAGTCAAGTATTGGTTTAGGAATAATGTTAAGAGAAGGTATTGGAGACACGATAAGAGTATCTTTGTCAGATGATCCAGTAGAAGAAATTGCAGTTTGTAAAGAAATTTTAAAAAATTGTAATTTGTACAAAAATAGTCCAAAACTTATTTCTTGCCCAACATGTGGAAGAATAGCATATGATTTAATACCAATTGCAAAAGAAATAGAAAAATTTTTACAAACTTTAAATGCAGACATCACTGTAGCAATAATGGGATGTGCGGTAAATGGCCCTGGGGAAGCAAGAGAAGCAGACATTGGTATAGCAGGTGGAAATAAAGAAGGTGTGTTGTTTAAAAAAGGAAAAATTATAAAGAAAATTAAGCAAGAAGAGATAGTAGAAACTTTAAAAAAAGAGATACTTGAAATGATTTAAAAATGCATTAATAGATATGGCATAAATCATAAAGATACATAAACGAGAAGGGAACGAGATCGAAAATGAACAATGATTTTGAAAAAATGAAAGAAAAATACGGGATGAATTCAAAAGAAAAAATTAGACAAGAATTATTAACAAGCAGACAAGAACTACAAGAATATGAGCAAATAATTTTAAATGAAGATTATAAAAAAAAAGATGGAATTGACATTTTATTTACATTAGAAGATTGCTTAAGAATTTTAAAAGAAGAAGGAAAAATGCAAGATTTATTACAAAGTGATGAAAATATAAAAAATGATTTTCTTCAATATAATAGCAAATTACATGGTGTTTCTCATACTAGAAGAGTGAATTTCTTTGCTACACTTATTATGGTTTTTGAAAACGTAGATTCTAAAACAGAAAAGTTAATTAGAGCTTTTGTACAAAATCATGATATTGGTAGAGTAAATGACTATGAAGATAGTGAGCATGGTGCAAACAGTGTTAAAATACTAGAAGAAAATATAGATAGATTAGCTTCATTAACAGAAGAAGAAAAAGAAAAGGTTGAATTTATGATAAAAGAGCATTCATTAAGCAATTCACGAAATGAACAGGATTTAGATGATTTGTTTACAAAAAAAGCTCAACAAAAGTTTAATGAGCTTTCACAAGAAGAAAAACAAGAAAAAACACCAGATGATATAAAAGAAGAGTTTTTTAGCAAAGAACAAGAAGAATGGAAATATCTGCTTGATATGTGTAAAGACGCGGATAAACTAGATAGAGTAAGATTAGACCCTATTGGGATTTTTCCAAGTGAAGGATTAGATATTTCAAGATTATCTTTAAGCAGTAGTAAGGATTTAGAAAATGTTGCTTATGAAAGTCTTGATAAAATATTATTGATATTAGATAATGAAAGAGAATTACAAAATATAGAGCGAGAATTGGAAGAACTAAATAGAGAGCGTGGAATTGAGCCGGAAGATGATGATGGGGAAAGATAAATATTAATAAAAAATTGAAAGACATACATTATTTAATATATATAACATAATATATATTAAATAATATACAAGGAGTATGTTTAATGGAAAAAATTTTATTAATTGATCAAAGTATAGAAGATGTAGAAGAGTTTTTTATTCCATACATAAATTTTTTGAAAAAACGAGGATATGAAGTTCACTGTGTAATAAGTGAAAATAAAAATATTAAAAATAGTGATAAAACATTTTATTTGCAATTTTCAGAAAAACTGTTTACTATAAAAAATATAAAAGCATATAAAAAATTGAAAAAATTAATATATGAAAACAACTATAAATTTATTTATAGTATTAATTTAATAGGAGGAACATTAGCAAGATTAGCTACAAGAAAAAAATGTAATACAAAGGTTATATACGCTACTAATGGTCTTCCTTTTTACAATGGTGATAAAATAAAAAATTGGTTGATATATTACCCAATTGAAAAATATCTTTGTAAATTTGCTAATATAATTTTAACAACTAATCAGGAAGATTATGATTTTATAGAAAAAAGGTTTAAAGTACAAAATTTAAAAAAAATAAATGGCTTTGGGATAATTTGTAAAAGCAGTACTAAAAAATTAAGTAAACAAGAAATAAAGAAAATATATAATCATTTTGATTTAAATGAAAAAGATTATATTTTTTTGAGTATAGGAAATTTAACAGAAAACCAAAATCACATAATGCAAATAGATGCAGTAAGAAGATTAATTTTTAAATATAAAAATATAAAGCTCTTAATTGTTGGAAAAGGACAATTAATGGGTTACTTGAAATTTATTATAGAAAAATATGAATTAAATAAT
>USQS01000059.1 GCA_900556865.1 uncultured Clostridium sp.
TGCCTTTTTTTACATGGATTTTTATACAATGTTTTAAGGTTGTTTGGGATTTAATTACAACTAAAAAACTTGATTTTAAACGAATAATGGGAGCAGGAGGAATGCCAAGTTCACATTCTGCAATCGTTATGGCAATTACTGTTTTACTAGGAAGAGATGTAGGGTTTGATAGTTCTATATTTGCAATGTCTTTAATATTTTCTTGTGTTGTAATGTATGATGCAGCAGGAGTAAGAAGAGCGGCTGGAAAACAAGCAAGAATTTTGAATAAAATAGTTGAAACACCAGGACTTACAGGAATTGAAGTTCAAGAAAAACTAGTAGAAGTTTTAGGGCATAGCCCAACTCAAGTTTTTGTAGGTGCAATTATTGGAATTATTGTGGGGTGTATATTTTAGATGGATGTTATTGTAATAGGTGGAGGACCTAGTGGAATGATGGCTGCAATTTCTGCAAGCCAAAAGGGAAAAAAGGTTTTATTATTAGAAAAAAATAGTTTACTTGGAAAAAAGCTTTTAATAACAGGAAAAGGAAGGTGTAATGTTACATCTTCTTTGCCAATTGAAGAATTTATTAAAAATACTCCAGGAAATGGAAAGTTTTTATATAGTTCGTATAATTCATTTACAAATAAAGATATTATAAATTTTTTAGAAAAACAGGGATTAAAATTAAAAGAAGAAAGAGGAAATAGAATATTTCCAGTAACCAATAAAGCTAAAGATGTTTTAGATTGTTTTGAAAAAAAGCTAAAACAATTAAATGTTAAAATTCTATATAACCAAAAAGTCATAGAAATATTAACTTTAGAGGAAAATAAAATAAAAAAAGTTGTGGGAGTTAAAACTGAAAATAATACTTTTTATGCAGATAAAGTTATTTTAGCAACGGGAGGAAAAAGCTACCCATTAACAGGGTCTACGGGAGATGGGTATGAATTAGCAAAAAAAATAGGTCATACTATAACAAAAATAAGGCCATCTTTAGTTCCTTTATCAACATATAATTTAGAACTTTTGGGAAATTTACAAGGTTTAAGTTTAAAAAATGTTAAAATAAAATTTGTAGATAAATGCAAAAATAAAGTGACATATGAAGATTTTGGAGAAATGCTTTTTACTCATTTTGGTGTTTCAGGACCTGTAATTCTTAGCGGTTCAGCTCATCTTGTTAGATATAAAGATATAGATAATCTTATGCAAAATAAAAAGCTTGTACTTGAAATTGATTTTAAACCGGCATTATCAGAAGAACAATTAGATAGCAGAATTTTAAGAGATTTTTCAGCTGAAAAAAATAAGGCTTTTAAAAACAGTTTAGATAAACTTTTACCTCAAAAATTAATACCTGTTATTATTAAATTATCAGAAATTGATGAAAATAAGCAAGTCAATTCTATTACCAAAGAGGAAAGGTTAGCTCTTGTTAGGTTATTAAAATGTTTTGAAGTACATATAAAAAATTTCAGAAAAATTGAAGATGCAATTATTACAAGTGGTGGAATTAATATAAAAGAAATTAACCCAAAGACGATGGAATCTAAATTAGTTTCTGGACTGTTTTTTGCGGGTGAAGTAATAGATGTTGATTGTTATACAGGTGGATTTAATCTACAAGTAGCATATTCTACAGGATATGTTGCAGGAAGTTAAAATGCATATTGACTTTTTAAATACCATGTGATATAGTTTAACAAACTAGATAGAAAGAAGGATGCATATGAAAAGAATAAAATTATCAGATAGGATTTTACCAAAATATACTAAAGGAGAAGAAATTTTTAATATGACAACACATATTGTTGGTGGAGCTATGGGCATAGTTGCTTTAGTATTATGTATTATTTTTGCAGCACTTCATCATAATGGTTATGGGGTTGTTGCAAGTTCAATTTATGGAACAACGATGATATTATTATATACAATGTCAAGTGTTTACCATGGGTTAAAACCAAATACAACAGCCAAAAAAGTCTTTCAAATTTTGGACCATTGCTCTATTTTTTTACTTATTGCAGGTTCATACACGCCTTTTGCACTTTGCACATTAAGAGAAATTGATATGAAATTACGGTTGGTGGATTTTTGGTATTATTTGGGGAACTGCAATTTTAGGAATAGTACTAAATTCAATAGATTTAAAAAAATATAAAGTTTTTTCTATGATATGTTATTTATTAATGGGTTGGACAATTATTTTTAAAGTAAATTTATTACCACAAAAATTAGGATTAGGCGGAATGATACTTTTAGTAGGTGGAGGAATAATATATACAATTGGAGCAATTTTATATGGGCTTGGAAAAAAACATAAATATATACATTCTCTATTTCATATTGCCATTTTTATAGGGAGCTTGCTTCATTTTCTTTGTATATTATTATATGTTGTTTAGTCTTGATTTTTTTTATTTTGTATAGTAAAATATTGAAGAGAAAAAGGCTGTGTAGCCTAAATAAATGAAAGTGAAGTGAAATAAGATGAAGAAAAAAAGAATTGTTACAGGAGATAGACCGACAGGAAAAATGCATATAGGTCATTATTTTGGTTCTTTAATAAATAGAGTAAAAATGCAAGATGAATATGAAGAATATATTTTAATAGCAGATGTTCAAGCTTTAACAGATAATTTTACAAACCCAGACAAAGTTAGAAAAAGTGTTAGAGAATTAGCTATAGATTATTTATCTTGTGGTATAGACCCCAATAAAGCAACAATATATATACAATCAATGATACCTGAAACTGCAGAATTAACAGTATTTTATTCAAATTTAGTTACTATAGCAAGGTTAGAAAGAAACCCAACTGTAAAAACAGAAATTGCTCAAAAAAGAGATGTTTTTGGGGAAAGTGTAACATATGGTTTTTTAGGGTACCCAGTAAGTCAAGCAGCAGATATAACAGTATTAGGAGGAGAATTTGTTCCAGCAGGAGAAGACCAAGAGCCTTTAATAGAGCAATGTAGAGAAATTGTAAGAAAATTTAATAATATTTATGGAGATGTTTTAAAAGAGCCGGAAATTTATTTATCTAAAAATAAAAGAATAAAAGGATTAGATGGAAATGAGAAAATGGGTAAATCACTAGGAAATGCAATTTATATTTCAGATACACCAGAAGAAATACAAAAAAAAGTGATGAGTGCAGTAACAGACCCAAATAGAATAAAAAAAGATGATTTAGGAAATCCAGATATATGTATGGTAGCATATTATTATAAATTATTTAGCAAAGAAGAAGAAGTGAAAAAAGTATGCGAAGAATGTAGAGCAGGAAAAAGAGGATGTGTTGCTTGTAAAAAACAATTGGCAAATAATATAATAGAATATTTAAGACCAATGAGAGAAAAAAGAAAATATTATGAAGAACACCCAGAAGAAGTAGAAAGAATATTAAAAGAAGGAACAAAAAAAGCTCAAGAGGAAGCTAAAGTTACTATGAAAGAAATAAAAAAAGCTATGAAACTAAATTATTTTGAAAAATAAGGTATTTTAGTGGCTCTTAATTGGGCAAGAAGGGAATGATTAAAATGGTAAGCTATAAATCTAAAATTTCAGAGCAGATAGCAAAAGCAACTAATATACCTCAAGAAGAAATTGAAAAATATATAGAGATACCAAAAGATATGGCAAATGGTGATTATGCTTTTCCATGCTTTAAATTAGCAAAAACACTTAAGAAATCGCCTATAGTTATAGCAAATGAAATTAAACAGGAATTTCAAATTGAAGAAGATATTATATCTAAAGTGGAAGTAGTAGGTGGGTATCTTAACTTTTTTGTAAATAAATTAAATAAAACAAAACAAATTATAGAAGAAATGGCAAATAATGAACAATATGGGAAATCCAATTTTGGAAAGGGAACAAATATAATTGTTGAATTTTCTTCGCCTAATATTGCAAAACCATTTCACATAGGGCATTTAAGAACAACAGGAATAGGGCAAGCATTATATAATATATATAAATTTCTAGGCTATAATGTTATAGGAATTAATCATCTAGGAGATTATGGAACTCAATTTGGTAAAATGATAGAAGGGTACAAAAAATGGGGAAGTGAGTATTCTTTCAAAGAACATCCAATAGATGATTTATTAGATTTATATGTTAGAATAAATGAATTATGTAAAAACGATGAAAATGCATTAAATGAATGTAGAGAAAATTTCAAAAAATTGGAAAATGGAGATAAATACTGTATAGAAATTTGGAAAAAATTTAAAGAATTAAGTTTACAAGAATTTCAAAGAATATACAATATGTTAGGAACTACTTTTGATTCATGGAATGGAGAAGCATTTTACACAGATAAAATGCCAGAAGTAATAGATATTCTCCAAAAATCGGGACATTTAGTAGAATCAAATGGTGCAAAAATAATTAATTTAGAAGACCAAAATATTTCAACACCATGTATGATTGTTAAGTCAAATGGCTCAACAACATATGGCACAAGAGATTTAGCAGCAATTTTATATAGAGCAAGAACATATCATTACGATAAATGTTTATATGTTGTTGGCTCTGAACAAGATTTACATTTTAGACAGGTTTTTGGTTCGGCAAGATATTTAGGATTAGATGAAAAATACATAAAAGGTTTAGAGCATATTTCTTATGGAATGATAAGGCTTGAAACAGGTAAAATGTCAACAAGAGAAGGAACTTTAATAAAATTGGAAGATTTATTAAATGAAGCTATATCAAGAGTAGATAAAATTCTTGAAGAAAAAAATCCAGATGTAGAAAATAAAGAAGATATTGCAAGAAAAGTTGGTATTGGTGCTGTAGTATTTAATAATTTAGCAACATCACGAGTAAAAGACCAAATTTTTAAATGGGAAGAAGTACTTAATTTTCAAGGAGAAACAGGGCCATATATTCAATATACATATGTAAGAACACAAAGTGTGTTAAATAAAGCTCAATATATGCCTAAAGCTGAAGAAATAAATATTAATAATTTGCAAGATAAATATTCACAAAATATAATAAATATTATTTATAATTTTGAAGAAACATTAAAACAAGTTGTATATAAAAATGAACCATCAATACTTGCAAGATATTTAATTGATTTAGCAAAAAGCTATAGTTTATTTTATAATGAAAATAAAATTATATGTAATGAAAAAGAAATTCAAAATGCAAGAATTTATTTAACATATATGGTAGGAAAAGTATTAAAACAGGGAGCTAAATTGCTTGGTATAGAAATGCCAGAAAAAATGTAATAAAATTGTAACATAAAAGTAATATAAAAGTAATATAAATAGCTTGAAAAAAATATATAAAAATGATAATATAAACATATAATAATAAACGAAAGAATAGGAGGAAGAGATATGTTTGTATTAGATATAACAAATCCGTTAACATTATTATTGGTAGTACTAGCAACAGCATTATTAGTTTTTTTAGGACAAGAAGTTAAAAAAAGTACAATCGTTATGTTGCCACTTGGAGCTTTTTTAATTATGCTAATTATTCATGTGGTTCAAGTTTCAACTTTAAGTGAAGAATTTTTATATTTAGCTGGTGTTTTATATAGATGTATAGCACTAGACTTTATATTTATATTTGTAACATTCTTCTCATATTTATGGGTTGACGATATTGAAGCAAAAAAGAATAACATTAAAAGTATAGACAATAGTCTAGACTGGTTTTGGAAAGAAATATAAAAAA
>USQS01000060.1 GCA_900556865.1 uncultured Clostridium sp.
TAAAAAAGAAAAAGTAAGTAGAATTTTACTAGTATTTCTAGCACTTACTGTAATTTCTACAATTGCACCATATATTAATATGTTTACAATATCTAATTTAAGCCAATATAATAATTTAAAAATATATAAACAAAAAACAGAGTATTCTACAGAAGAAAGAACAAAAATTTATGGAGCATATCGTTATTTGAGGTATTCTTCTGTAGAAGGTAAAAAATATATAGATAAATATTTAACTGAAGAAGATGAAAAAGTAATTAATAAATTAAAAAATAGTAGTATTAAAGAATTAGAAAATTTAAGAAATATATATTTAAATAAAAATATCAATAATATAGAAGTTGAAGGATATAAAAAAATATATATGATAGAATCATATGGTTACAATAGTAGTAAAGAAAATAAAACAATTGATAAAGTTTTTAGTAATATAGAAATTAGTGACCAAGAAAATAATAATTTTGAAGTAAATATATTACCATTAATAAACAAATACATAAGTAATGAATATGAAATAGATGAATATTTTAAAGAAAATAATGAATTAGAATTAGATAATAAAAAAATTGTATTAGAAAAAATTTCACTAGAATATGACGATACAACACAAGTAATTAACTATTATAATTTATCTGGATATTTGTTAGAAAAGTAAATTGTAAAAATTAGCAGTCTTATATTGACATTGCTAAAAAATAGATATATAATACAAAACGAGAAAGGAAGTAATTTATATGGAAACAAAACAATTTAAGGCAGAGTCAAAAAAACTGCTAGATTTAATGATTAATTCAATTTATACTAATAAGGAAATATTTTTAAGAGAGTTAATTTCTAATGCAAGTGACGCAATAGATAAAATTTATTATAAATCTCTAACAGATAGTTCTATTTTAGTAGATAAAGAAAAACTAGAAATTAATTTAAGTGTAGACAAAGAAAAAAGAACAATTACTATAGAAGATAATGGTATTGGAATGAACAAAGAAGAACTTGAAAGTAACCTAGGAACTATTGCTAAAAGTGGTTCACTTGCATTTAAAAATGAAAATGAGAAAAAAGAGGATATAGATATAATTGGCCAATTTGGCGTTGGTTTTTATTCAAGTTTTATGGTAGCTAAAAAAATAGAAGTAATAAGTAAATCATACAAAGAAGAACAAGCCTACAAATGGGAATCTGAAGGAGCTCAAGGGTACAGTATAGAAGAGGCAGACAAAAAAGATGTTGGAACAAAAATAATATTATATTTAAGAGATAATACAGAAGATGAAGATTATGATC
Source organism: uncultured Clostridium sp. (assembly GCA_900556865.1). GTDB lineage: Bacteria > Bacillota > Clostridia > TANB77 > CAG-508 > CAG-269. Next base: position 1,285 of record USQS01000060.1, read on the forward strand.
AATTTTTAGAAGAATATAAAATTAAAGAAATTGTTAAAACATATTCAGATTATATTCGTTACCCAATTAAAATGAAGGTAGTGCGTAAAGAATTAAAAGAAGGTTCAAAAGATGAATATATTGAAAAAACAGAAGTTGAAACTTTAAATAGTATGGTTCCATTATGGAAAAAGCCAAAAAATGATATAAAAGAAGAAGAATATAATTCTTTTTATATGAATAAATTTGGAGATTTTGAGCCAGCAATGAAAGTTATACATGCATCAATTGAAGGTGGAATAAATTATAGTATGCTTTTATATATCCCAAGTCATGCACCATTTGATTTTTATACTAAAGAATATGAAAAAGGTCTTCAATTATATTCAAATGGTGTTCTAATAATGGACAAGTGTGCAGAGCTTCTTCCAGACTATTTTTCTTTTGTAAAAGGACTAGTAGATAGTTCAGATTTAAGTTTAAATATTTCAAGAGAAATTTTACAACAAGATAGACAACTTCGAACTATTGAAAAAAGCATAGAAAAGAAGATAAAAAATGAGTTGGAATCAATGCTTAAAAACGATAGGGAAAAATATGAAGAATTTTTCAAAAACTTTGGTACACAATTAAAATTTGGATGTTATAATGATTTTGGCGTAAATAAAGATAAATTAAAAGATTTAATTATGTTTTACTCTTCAGAAACAAAAAAATTAACAACTTTGAAAGAGTATATAGAAAGAGCAAAACAAGAACAAGAAAGCATTTATTATGCGTCAGGAGAAACAATAGATAAAATTGACATGTTACCACAAGTTCAAGCTGTAAAAGAAAAAGGATATGAAATTTTGTATTTAACAGAAAATATAGATGAATTTGTTTTAAAAGTTTTAACTGAATATGATAAAAAGAAATTTGTAAATGTTTCTTCAAATAGTGTAGATTTAGAAACTGAAGAAGAAAAAGAAGAATTAAAGAAAGTAAATGAAGAAAATAAAGAAATGTTTGAGCTAATGAAAGAGGCAATAAAAGATGTTCAAGAAGTTAAATTTACACATAAATTAAAAAATCATCCAATTTGCTTAAGTTCACAAGGGGAAATCTCTGCAGAAATGGAAAAGGTATTAAATTCAATGCCAATGAATAACCAAAATGTTAAAGCAAGAATGGTTTTAGAAATAAATGAAAATCATGAAATTGCAGAAAAAATTAAAAGTTTATATTTAAATGATAAAGAAGAACTTAAAAAATATAGTAAAGTATTATATAATACTGCAAGATTAATAGAAGGGCTTTCAATAGAAAATCCTACAGATTTTAGTAATTTAGTATGTGATTTAATTTCAAAATAGCAAAAGGTATTAGTAGCAATGCATTTAGAAAGGAATAATATGAAAATAATTTATGCAACAACAAATGAACAAAAGAAATTACAAGTTGAACATTTTCTTAAGGCTGTAAATATAAAAAATATAGAAATGGTTACATTGAAAGATATTGGTTTTACAGAAGAGATTGAAGAAACTGGTTCAACTTTTGAAGAAAATTCTATGATAAAAGCAAAAAAGGTAGAAGAATATGCTAGAAAAAATGATATAAAAGGAATAATTGTTGCAGATGATACAGGACTTTGTGTTGATGCATTAAATGGAGAACCAGGAATATATAGTGGTAGGTATGCAGGAGAAAATGGTCATAATGGAACACAAGAAGCTAATATAAAAAAGGTTTTAGAAAATTTAGATAAAACTAAAGATAAAGATAGAAAGGCAAAATTTGTATGTGTATTAACTGCAATTTTAGAAGATGGAAAAATTGAGCAAGTTAGAGGAGAATGTAAAGGGTCTATTGCAAAGAAAATAGGACCAATGGGGAAACTTACATATGGACCTATTTTTATTCCAGAAGGTTTTAATAAGGTTATAAATGAAATGGAAGATAAAGAGCTTGGAATTACACATCGTGAGAAAGCATTTATGGAATTATTAAAAATATTAAAAGAAATTGATAAGTAAATTTTATATTGTTTTAAATATTAGGAAAGTTTAAAGTAATAACTTTCCTATTATTTAAAAATGCATAAATAATAATTATGAGGTAAAAAATATGTACCAAACAATAGAAAAGCAAGAAACTTTCGAGTTAACTGAAAAAAAGTCTAAATTTATTGCAAATTTAATTTATGTTAAAAGCAAACAAGAGGCAGAGCAAAAGATAAAAGAATATAAGAAAAAATTTTACACAGCAAGACATAATTGCTTTGCATATAGGGTGTTAGAAGATAGTGGCATTTATGAAAGGTTTAGCGATGATGGAGAGCCGTCTGGAACGGCAGGCGCTCCAATGCTTAATATTTTACAAAAAAATAATTTATGTAATGTTATTGTTATAGTTACGAGGTATTTTGGGGGCATTTTGCTTGGAACAGGTGGTTTAGTTAGAGCGTATTCAGATTGTACTATAGGTGCTGTAAACGGTGCTAAAAAATTTAATTTACAGTTAGGAGAAGAAGTAGAAGTAGAGGTAGCATATGCTGATTTTAAGCAGTTTATGCATTATTGTAAAGTTAATGAAATACGCATTGCTAAAAGTGATTATAAAGAATTTGTAGTTTGTAAGTTAGAAATAAATGAAGAAAAAAAGAAAAAAATTTTGTATGATGTTGAATTTAAAAAAATAAATGTAAATAAAATAGATGTAATAGGTAAGACTTATATAATTGAATAAAAAAATGTAAAAATTGGAAAAATTTTCCAAAAAAGTATTGCATATTTCTTCACTCTGTAATATAATACGAATTGTAAAATATTTACAATTAAATTTATATTTAGGAGGATAAAGCTGTGAAAGAGAAAATAACAGTATTAATTGCAGATGACAATCAAGAATTTAGCAGAACACTTGCAACATATCTTACAAATCAAGAAGATATGGAAATTATTGGAATTGCAAAAGATGGTTTAGAAGCAGTAGAGCTAATAAAAGAAAAAGAACCAGATGTAGCAATATTAGATGTTATAATGCCTCATTTAGATGGACTTGGAGTATTAGAAAAAGTAAATATAAGTAGTAATTTAAATAAAAAACCAATTTGTATTATGTTATCAGCTGTAGGTCAAGACAAAATAACTCAAAGAGCAATTACTTTAGGAGCAGAATATTATGTGGTTAAACCATTTGATATTGAGCTTCTTATTCAAAGAATTAGGGAAATTAAAAACTTTAGGCCAAGTAGACAATTAGAATTAGTGGCCAAAGATTCTGTTCGAAAACCATACATAAATGTTACGTCTACAAAAGCAGAAAACAATTTAGAAGCACTTGTTACAAATATTATACATGGAGTTGGAGTCCCGGCACATATTAAAGGATACCAATATTTAAGAGAAGCTATTATGATGGTAGTAAATGATATTGAAGTAATTAATCAGATTACAAAAACCTTATATCCAAAAATAGCAATAAAGTATGAAACAACACCATCACGTGTTGAACGTGCAATTCGTCATGCAATAGAAGTTGCCTGGGGAAGAGGGCAAGTGGATTTAATGGAGAATATTTTTGGGTATACAATTTCAGCTTCAAAAGGAAAGCCAACAAATTCAGAATTTATAGCAATGATAGCTGACAAGTTACGTTTAGAATTAAAAAGTGCATAGAAAAATCCTTACTACATTTAGATGTAGTGAGGATTTTTTTTGAAATAATTCAAAAAATTTGTTTTGTTCGGTTGAATAATATGTAAAAATGTTGTAATATAATAGCAACCTTTTCAAAGTCAGAAAGGTAAGTCTTTTACTAAAGGACGGAAAGGGGGAATAAACAAATGACAAATTCCGAATTGATTTTGCGATTAGTAGAAATGCTTTTACAAGAAAAAGAAGAAACTATGAAAGCAAAAGAACAGCAAGACAAGGCAAAAGACAAATGTAGAAATACATAGTGTCAGAGCAAACAGGGTAGTTTTTACGGGGCTACCTTGTTTTTTTGACAAAAAAATAGTATGTGCATTGTTTACGGTTACACATACTCAAAACAAATAACATCTTCCGAATTTGAGAACAATTTGTTTATTATAACTATATAATAACACTTTTTTTTTAATTTGTCAAACAAAAAATAAAAAAATGCTATGTTAATCATCATTTGAATTTTACTACATAGGTAATAAAAATAACTATTTTGAAACAATTTTCATAAAAATGGTTTACAATAATGTATAAAAGATGATATACTATTGTATAAATAAAAAAAGGAAGGGATGATACAAAAA
>USQS01000061.1 GCA_900556865.1 uncultured Clostridium sp.
GGTCGCTTACGCGGTATTTCAAAACAATATATTATTCAATTTTTAATTAAGTATTGATGTGCTATTAGTTAAAACAATAATGTACTTAATAATGAGTATTTTTGAGAAAAAAATAAAAAACTAGAGAAAAAGAATGTAAATAAATGTTAATAGCTAAAAGTGGAATAATTATAGTGTTGAAGAAAAAAAATAGATAGTATAAAATATAAAAAAATATTGTTTAATAATTATAAAATGGAGAATTATGTTATGAAAAAAATATTTATAAAAATTAGGTCGACAATAAAGTTTTTAATTTTAATAATTATTTTAATGGCTTTAATTGTAGGAATATTTGCATTTGTTTATAAGCCAATATATAAAGTAACACTTGGAGATGAAGTAGTTGGCTATTGTGCACAAAAAAGTAAGTTACAAGCAGAAATTGCAGAATTTGTGGAAAAGGGAAATGAAGATAACAAAAATCTTGCATTTGTTGAAGTAGATAATATGCCAACATATAGTTTGTGTTTATTAAAAAGAGGAATAACAACAAATGATGATGAAATATTTGAAAAGGTTAAACAAACAGGAACTGCATATTATAGGTATTATACAATTTTAGAAGATAATGAAGAAAAATATTATGTATCAAATTTTGAAATGGCAGAAAGTGTTGTTAATAAATTAAAGGAAAAAGATAGTAATAATATAGATAATATTCAAATTTTAGAAAAATATGAAACAAATTTACAAAATTTTGCAACTGAAGAAGAAGCTGTTGCAGGATTATATAAAGAAAAGGAAAAGGTTGTTGAAAAACCAGTTGTTGTTGCAAAAAAGGTGTCTTCAGGTTCAACAAAATCTTTTTCAACAAAAACAGATATATCAAAATCAAGTGTATCACTTGGAGTTTCATTAATTAAACCTGTTACTGGAAGCATTTCCTCAAGGTTTGGTTCTGTAAGTAGAGTAAGGTCAAGTGCTCATACTGGTTTAGATATTGCAGCACCATATGGTACATCTGTAAAAGCAGCTGCTTCTGGAACTGTTACATGGGCTGGATACAAAGGTTCATATGGAAATTTACTTGTTATAACTCATTCAAATGGTGTGCAAACATATTATGGTCACTGTAGTAGCTTGCATGCAAGTGCGGGACAAACTGTTTCACAAGGTCAAAGTATTGCGTCAGTTGGTTCTACAGGTAATTCAACAGGTAACCATCTACATTTTGAAATTAGAGTTAATGGAGTAGCATATAACCCTCAAAATTACGTTTATTAAATTATAGGAACAATATGAAAATTTTATTTTCAAAAGAAAGTTTTCTAAATTTCCTATTAAATACAATATGAAGGTTATCAAATTTTTCTATTGTATATATTTCACATATTTTGTGTAAGAACAAATTTGCTTAAAGTTTAAAAATTTTGGGGATTTGTTCTAAAAAATTAATAAAAAAGGATAAAATTGCATAAACTAAAAGAAAAGTTTTAAACTTGTTTATGCTTTAAGGAAGGATTGTGATTATTTATGGAAGAAAATCAAGAACAAAAAGTTGAACAAATGATAGATGATTTAGTAAAAAAAGCTAAAGTAGCGTCAGAAGAATATTTAAAATTAGACCAAGAAACTGTAAACAATATAATAAAAGCTATGTCTATGGCGGGGTTAGAACATCATATGGAACTTGCTAGAATGGCTGTAGAAGAAACTGGACGCGGAATTTATGAAGACAAAATAACAAAGAATATGTTTGCAACAGAATATATATATCATAGTATAAAATATGAAAAAACGGTAGGAATTATAAATGAAAATGATGAAGATGATTATGTTGAAATTGCAGAGCCGATAGGCGTTATAGCAGGAGTAACACCTGTTACGAACCCAACATCTACAACTATGTTTAAATCTATAATAGCTGCAAAAACAAGAAATGTAATTATATTTGGGTTCCATCCATCAGCACAAAAATGCTCTGTTCGTGCTGCTGAAATTTTAAGAGACGCTGCTATTAAAGCTGGTGCACCTGAAAATTGTATTTTATGGATACCAGAGCCATCTATTCAAGCAACAACAGCATTAATGCACCATGAAGGTGTTAACCTAATTTTAGCAACAGGTGGTACGGGTATGGTTAAGTCTGCATATTCTTGTGGTAAACCAGCACTAGGGGTTGGTCCTGGAAATGTTCCTTGCATAGTTGAAAAAACTGCAAAATTAAAAACATCTGTAAATGACATAGTTATGTCAAAGGCTTTTGATAATGGAATGATTTGTGCTTCAGAACAGTCTGTTTTAGTAGAAAAGGAAATTTATAAAGAGTTTGAAGACTTAATGAAAAAAGCGGGATGTTATTTTGTAAATCCAGAAGAAAAAGAAAAATTAAAAAATGCAATGTTTGAATGGAGAGACGATTTAGGCTTTAAATTAAAATCTCATATTCCAGGTCAAAGTCCATTTAATATTGCAAAACAAGCAGGTTTTGATATACCAGAAGATACAAAAGTTATTGTTGTTTATGAAGATGGAATTGGAAGGGAATATCCATTTTCTAAAGAAAAGCTTAGCCCGGTTTTAACGTATTATATAGTTGATAATTATGAAGAAGCTTTGGATAAAGCGGAAAGATTGCTAGAATATGGTGGGTTAGGACACACGGCAGTAATACATTCTGAAGATAAAGAAAAAATATTACAATTTTCTAAAAAAATGAAAGCGGGAAGAATTATTGTAAATTCACCTTCAACACATGGTGGAATTGGGGATATTTATAATACAAATATGCCATCTTTAACACTTGGATGTGGTTCTTTTGGAGGAAACTCTACAACAGCAAATGTTTCAAGCGTAAATCTTATTAATATTAAAAGAGTTGCAAGAAGGAGGGTAAATATGCAATGGTTTAAAGTTCCAGAGAAAATTTATTTTGAAGCAGGGTCTATAGCATATCTTGAAAAAATGCCAGATATTGAAAGAGCATTTATAGTAACAGATCCTGGAATGGTTAAATTTGGGTATGTGGATAAGATTTTATATCACATAAGAAAAAGAAAAAATCATGTTCATTGTGAAATTTTTAGTGATGTTGAATCAGACCCATCTTTTGATACGGTTAATAAAGGTTTAGAGCTTATGAATAATTTTAAACCAGATGTAATTATAGCTTTAGGTGGAGGAAGTGCAATTGACGCTGCAAAAGGAATGTGGTTATTTTATGAACATCCAGATGCAGATCCTGAAGGATTAAAATTAAAGTTTATGGATATACGTAAACGTACCTATAAGTTCCCAAAACTTGGAGTAAAGGCAAAAATGGTTGCAATACCTACTACTTCTGGAACGGGTTCAGAGGTTACATCTTTTGCAGTATTGACAGATAAGGTTAAAAACAAAAAATATCCTTTAGCAGATTATGAGCTTACTCCTGATGTTGCAATAGTTGACCCAGACCTTGTTATGAGCTTACCAAAATCTATTACGGCCGATACGGGAATGGATGTGTTAACACATGCTTTAGAAAGTTATGTTTCAAATATGGCATCTGATTATACTGATGGTCTTGCTGAAAAAGCAGCAGAGCTTGTAGTTAAATATTTAGTTCAAGCATATGAACATGGTGATGATAAAATTGCTCGTGAGAAAATGCACAATGCTAGTACGATTGCAGGAATGGCATTTACAAATGCGTTTTTAGGTGTAAACCATTCTCTAGCTCATAAAATAGGTGCAGAGTTCCATTTACCACATGGAAGAATTAATGCAATTTTGCTTCCATATGTAGTAAGATATAATAGTAGTAGACCTACAAAATTTGTATCGTTCCCTAAATATGAGTATTTTATAGCAGATGAAAAATATGCTATAATGGCTAAAAAAATTGGGCTAAAGGCAGATACTGTTGAAGAGGGAATTTCATCTTTAATTGAAAAAATAAAAGAAATGAATGAAAAATTAAATATTCCAAAATCTTTTAAAGACGCGGGTATTGATGAAAAAGAATTTTTAGCTAAATTGGATTTAATAGCAGATAGAGCTTTTGAAGATCAATGTACAACTGCTAACCCAAGACTTCCTTTAGTTGAAGAGATGAAACAAATTTTATTAGATAGTTATTATGGTAAAGAAATTAAATAGTGAGGCTTATGCTTCACTATTTTTTTTCATAATTTAATGGCAAAAAGCATATAATATAGTAATACCAAAGTAAACGGGAAAAATGTAAAATTTGACAAATTTGAAAAAATGAGGTATAATAGAAGACGTTGTTATAAAGGGAGGTAATTTATTAAATGCAAAAACAAAATAAAAAAAGATTTTCTTTAATAAAAGTAATTTGTATATGTTTAATACTTGTTCTACTTTCTGGAGTAGGAGTTATGGCAGTAACAACACAAATGTCATCAGTTAAAATAACTTTAACTAATGGTTATGAAATGACAGTATTAACATCAAAAACTAATGTACAAGAGATTTTAAAAGACAATAATATAGTTTTAGAAAATAACGAAACGGTAACTCCATCATTAGAAGAAGATATTACTGCTAGTAAGAAAATTACAATATCAGACAAGTCAAAACAACAAGTTGAGGTTGCAAAAATATCTGAAAGCGGTGTAGAAACTACATTAGATTCAATACTTGGTGCATATTCACAAATTACAGAAAAAATAGTTGAAGAAGAAGAAGCAATTCCATTTGAAACAATAACAAAAGATGTATCTGAAGGTGCGTCATCTACAAAAAATAAAGTATTGCAAGAAGGCGTTGAAGGAAAGAAAAAAGTTACTTATAAAGTAAAATATCAAAATGATACTGAAATTGAAAAGATAAAAATTTCTGAAGAAATAATACAAGAACCAGTAAACAAAATTATACAAGTAAATTCAAACACTATAACATCAAGATCAGAAGGAGAAACAAGAGGAAAGATAACAGGAACTGTTGCGGAATATCAAGAATATGCAAGAGAAGCCTGTAAAGCTTACGGATGGTCAGATGGCGAGTTTGGTTCTTTGGTAAAACTTTGGAATAGAGAAAGTGGCTGGAACCCAAATACCCGTAATAGAAGTTCGGGAGCTTATGGAATTCCACAAGCATTACCAGCGTCAAAAATGAAATCAGCAGGGTCTGATTATATGACAAATTATAGAACTCAAATAAATTGGGGATTGAGCTATATTAGTTCAAGATATGGAAGTCCATCTTCTGCTTGGGGATATTTCCAAAGTAATGGATGGTATTAGAAAATGATTTAATATAAAAAACATGAAATTTAGTTATTTTATAAAAATATGGGGCGGTCTTGAATTTTCAAGACAGTTCCTATTTTTTTAGTCAAATATTAATGTGCTGTGAATTGTAATTATTTAGTAACACATATACACACATATTTTATAAGGGTTAAGTAAAAAAGTAAATTCTAGTTTGAAATGAAAGACTAAATGCAAGTTTAA
>USQS01000062.1 GCA_900556865.1 uncultured Clostridium sp.
AGGCAACAGATGACAGAATAGATAAAAACAAAAAAATTAATGTTAAATCTTTAATTTTTAATAAAAAAGTTTTTAATCAAGGTCCTAAAATTGTTGTAATAGGTGGAGGAAGTGGGTTAAACACTACTCTTGAAGGTTTGAAAAAACATACAGACAATATAACAGCAATAGTTACAGTATCAGATTATGGTGAAAATTTTGGGAAAGATAATAAAGAACTTCATTATACTCAACTAGAAGATATAAAAGAAGCTATTTCAGCTTTAGCAAATTCTGAAAAAAGTAAAATGAAAGAACTCTTGGATTATAGATTCAAAAATGGCACATTAAAAGGTGCAGCCTTTTCAGATTTATATTTTTATGCAATGAATGATATATATAATTCAGAAGCAGAAGCTATAAAAGCAAGTAATGATATTTTTAAAATAAGTGGTAAAGTTTTACCTGTAACAAAAGATAAAATGCAAATCTGTGCAGAACTTGAAAACGGATATTTAATAGAAGAAAAATCAAAAATTGCAGAAACTGTATATGATAAGCTTACTAAAATAAACAGAGTTTATCTAAAACCAAGTAATTTAAGGGCTTTACCAGAGGTAATTAAGGCAATAGAAGAAGCAGATGGAATTATTATTGGTCCAGGAAGTTTATATACAAATATTATTCCAAATTTATTAGTAAATGGAGTAATAAAAGCAATAAAAGAGTCAAAAGCAATAAAATTATATGCATGTAGTATAATGACCGAACCAGGTCAAACAGACAATTATTCTGTTGCAGATTATATAAATACAATTGTATCGCACTGTGGAGAAGGAGTTATAGATTATTGCTTATATGATACAGGAGAAGTTGTGCCAGAATATATTAAAAAATATAATTTAGATGGAGCCGAACTTGTAGAGCAAGATTTAACAGGAATAAAAGACAAAAAAATTAAATTCTTAAAAGAAAATATGGCAATAATAAAAGATGGTTTTATAAGACATAATTCAATGTTAATAGCAGATACAATGATAGAACTAATTTGTGATGATTTAAAATTTAAAGATAAACAAAATGACCCAGAATATATTATGATGGATTCAAAACTTAAAGCAGATAAAGCAATTAAAAGACAAATGAAAAAAAGTGTTAAAAAGAAAAGTGAAGATGTAAAAAATAAAAAGAAAAATAGCAAGAGTAAATTTTCTGCAAAATATAGTGAAAGAATAGATTCCATAAAATATGCAGATGAAAGAGCTCAAAGAAGAAAAAAAGCAAAAATGAGCAAAAAAAAGCAAGAGACAAAAAAACAAGAAGATTTTTCTAAAGAATTAGAATTATTATTAAAATATGGTAATAATAATAAAAATGAAGAAGAAATTATTAGACCATCTGACTATGAGAAAATAAGACAAGAAAGAATTAGAAAATTTAACAAAGATAAAAAATAAAGAAAGTTGAGGGTATACAGATGAAATTTAAAAAGAAAGACATAGAATTAAAAGACATAGAATTAGAAGAATGTTTAAAAAGAGAATGGATTATAACAAATGGAATAGGAGGATATAGTTCCTCTACAATAATAGGTGCAAATACAAGGAGATACCATGGCCTTCTTGTTGCACCTCTTACACCACCTGCAAGAAGAAGAGTGATTTTGTCTAAATTAGATGAAAGCATAATAATTGGAGATGAAAAACATGATTTATATACAAATGTATGTAAAAATTATATATCACAAGGTTTTAAGTATTTAGAAACATTTCAAAAAGATATTCTACCAATTTTTAGATATAAAATAGGAGATGTTCAAATAGTAAAAACAATTTGTATGGTGCATGAAAGTAACACAGTACAAGTGTATTATAAAGTTAGAAATGGAAGCCAACATTCTAAATTGCAGTTGGCACCTGTACTTAATTTTAGAGATTTTCATGAAATGAATACAAACCATAATTTTGAACTTAAACAAGAGGTTAAATCTAACAAAATTAAATTAGTAATAGATAATAATATAGCTCATCCGGTATATATGAAAATTTCAGAAGGAAATTATATAGAGCATTTTAACGACATATTTTATAATATGTTTTATATTGAAGAAGAGAAAAGAGGCTTTTTCCCTGAAGAAAATCATGTTGTAAGTGGTGTTTTTGAAATTGAAATTGAACCAAATGAAGAAAAAGATATTTGTTTTTTATGTTCTATGGAAGAAAATATTGATGAATTAAATTATAAAGAGGTAATTAACAATGAAATTGTAAGAATAAATAATATTTATAATGATTCTTTATTAATAGATAATGGAAAAGAAAAGAAGACAAAAGAAGAATTAGAAAAAGATGAATTAGTAAGAACCTTTTTAAGGGCAACAGATAATTTTGTAGTGTATAGACCTACATTTGGTTTACATACATTAATTGCAGGTTACCCATGGTTTTTAGATTGGGGAAGAGATACATTAATTTCTTTTGAAGGAACTTTATTAATACCAAAAAGGTTTGAAATTGCAAAAGAGATATTACTAACATGTACAAGGGATATAAAATATGGATTGCTACCAAATGGATATTCTGAAATAGATAATAGCCCTCTATATAACAGTGTAGACAGTGGCTTGCTATTATTTGAGCAAGTTCAAAAGTATTTAAATTATACAGAAGATTATAAGTTTATTAAAGAAAATATTTATCCAAAATTAAAAATTATAATAGCAAATTATATAAAAGGAATTGATTTAGATAATAACAACATACATCTAGAAGAAGATGGGCTAATTTCTTCTGGAACTATAAATACACAAAATACCTGGATGGATGCAAAATACGGAGATTTTGCTTTTACACCAAGAAATGGTAAAGTGGTTGAAATAAATGCACTTTGGTATAATGCATTAAAAATCATGGAAAAGCTTGCAATAAAATGTGTAAAAGTTGGAAAGAAAATTGAAAGTAAAAAATATGCAGAACTTGCAGAAAAATGTAAAAAGTCATTTAATAGAGAATTTTATAATTCAAGAAGAAAATGTTTATATGATGTTATTGGAGACAGCAAAATAAGACCAAACCAGCTTTTTGCATTATCACTTACTTATCCCGTTGTAGAGCCAGACTCTGAAATGGCAAAAAATATAATTTCAGTAGTACAGAAAAAACTTTTAAATAATTACGGACTAAAATCTCTTGCAAAAGGCGAAAAAAACTATGTGGATATTTATGAAGGAGATAGCTTTAGAAGAGATATGAGCTATCATCAAGGAATTACATGGCCTTGGCTTTTAGGATTATATTATAATGCTTTAAAAAACATGAGAGAATATGAAAAAGATAAAGCAAAAAAACAAGAGCTGGAATTAAAAATATTAGAATTTAAGAATAAAGTAAAAAAAGTATTCACAAAAGAAATTAACGAAACATCATGTATAGGTTCAATTTCAGAATTATATGATTCAAAAGCACCTAATCTACCAAAAGGAGCTTTTGCGCAAGCTTGGAGTGTGGCAGAAATATTTAGAATTATTTTAAGATAGATGGAGGCAAAATATTTGAAAGTAGAGGAATTAGAAAAAGAACTAAAACAGGGAAAATTGGATTCATTATATTTATTATATGGAGATGAAAAATTTTTACTTGAAAAAGTTTTAAAAAAAATTCATAGTTTATTTGGCAAAACTATAAATGGCATTAATTATATAACAATAGATGAAACAAATGTTAATTCAATTATTTCAAATATAGAAACACCATGCTTTGGCTTTGAAAAAAAGCTCATAGTTGCTAAAAATACAGGACTATTTAAAAAAGATACAAAAGGAAAAGCAAAAAAAAATGATAATACTATAAAAGCAAAATTAAATGAATATCTAAATAATAATTTTAATGATATAAAAGATTTTAATATTTTGGTATTTGTAGAAAATGAAATTGAAAAGTCGGATTTAGCAAAGTTTATTGAAAAAAATGGAATCATTTGTAATTTTGAATTTCAAAAGGCAAACCAGTTACAAGCAAGAATTAAAGCTATAACAAATGCTTATAAAGTAAATATAGATAATCCTACTTTAATATATTTTATAGAATGTTGTGGTACATCAATGCAAGAATTAATTAATGAAATTAGAAAGTTGATAGAATATGTTGGAGTCAATGGAACAATTACAAAACAAGATATAGATAATCTTTCAATAAAAAAAATAGAAAGTGTTATATTTGACTTAACAGATAGTTTAGGAAAGAAGAATGTGAAAAATGCAATTGATGTTTTAAGAAATTTAATACTTGCAAAAGAACCCATTCAAAAGATATTAATAACATTATATAATCATTTTAAAAAATTGTATTTAGTAAAGTTGGCATTAAAGAACAATAAAGATATAGTTTACTCATTAGATTTAAAACCAAACCAAATGTTTTTGGTTAATAAATATAAAATGCAAGCTGGTTATTTTAAAATAGAAGAAATCCGAACTATTTTACAAAAATTAAGCAATTTAGATTATGAATATAAAATTGGTTTAATTGATTTAGAAACAGGATTTGAAGCAATTTTATGTGCATATATTTAAAGTATTTTTCAAATTATTGTATAAAAAACCTTTTTTGGATAAAAATAAATATTAGATTTAATTTTATTTTATTTAAAAGAGGTTTTATTATGAGAGAAAAAATTGTAAATCATAGAATATCGGTTTTTTTATTTATATTGTTTCTAGTTATAGTGCTTGTTGTACTAGGACTTTCAAAGTATAATGAAGTTGAGGCTTTATCTAAATATGGTTCTAGAGGTAATGAGGTCAGTCAGATTCAAGAAAAGCTTAAAAGATGGGGGTATTATAATGGTTCTATAGATGGTATTTATGGAAGCAAAACATTATCTGCCGTAAAAGCATTTCAAAGAAAGAATGGCTTAACAGTAGATGGAATTGCAGGACAAAAAACATTAAGTGCAATGGGAATAAATAGTTCATCATCAGGCTCAAATGCCGGAAATAATACAAATTCCAATGATGTAAATTTACTTGCAAGAGTTATTTATGGAGAAGCAAGAGGTGAGCCATATACGGGGCAGGTTGCTGTTGGAGCAGTAATAATGAATAGAGTAAAACATAATTCTTTTCCAAATACTTTAGCGTCTGTTATTTATCAATCTGGAGCTTTTGATGCCGTTGCAGATGGTCAAGTTAATTTATCACCAGATAGTACAGCTAAAAAGGCTGCACAAGATGCCATTAATGGTTGGGACCCATCATATGGAGCTATTTATTATTTTAATCCATCAACAGCTACAAACAAATGGATTTGGTCAAGACCATTAACGGTCGTAATTGGAAAACACAGATTTTGTAAATAAAAAACTCTTGCAATAAGAGTTTTTTTGTTATATAATAAAGTCAATGAACTTTATTATATAACATTACATTATACTTTTATATTGGGGTATCGCCAAGCGGTA
>USQS01000063.1 GCA_900556865.1 uncultured Clostridium sp.
CGCCTATATAAACCAATAAATCTTTAGGTGTTGCAATTAATGAAAATAATATTCCGATAATTAATTCTATGTTTTTAGGATTTTGAAAAACTTTACTATTTTCTATTTTATCAATTTTTTCTTTTGGAAAACTTTCATATATAAATTCTTTTCCATATTTTCTTACAAGAAAAAAGATTATTGTTGAGGTAATAACAACTGAACTTAATATAAAAAATGTTCCTCCGAATTGCTCCATAGCACATTCCACTAAGCATTTCCAGTGGTTCTCCTGGTAATACAACAAGAAAAATTTGAGCAAATTGCAAACCTAGCAACATTAAATACCCATAAATTCCAGAATTACTTACTCTTTCTTTAAAAGCAACTTGTCCTTCCAAAGTAGAAAGATTTTTCATTAAAGGAAATAAATATATTATTAAACAAACACTTATTATTATTACTGCTATAAATATTACAAATTTAATTCTTTTTATATTTTTATTTTTCATATATTGCTTCATTCCCTTCTTGTGGTATATAGTATATCACATAATACATTTGTTCGCAATAGTTTTAAAAGAATAAATCTAAAAAACATTAATATCATCGTTACAATTCATAGCACATCAATATTTGACCAAAAAATTTTAATATTGTTTTGGAATATCACGTAAGCAAGCAAAAAACCACCACGAAAACTTTATTTTCGCAGTAGTTTTTTCTACTCTATTCCTTCGTCAAATTGTGAATTATAAAGATCGGCATATGCTCCGTTTAATTTCATCAATTCATCATGAGTTCCTTGCTCTATTATATTTCCTTCTTTCATAACTAAAATCAAATCTGCATTTTTTATTGTTGATAACCTATGTGCAATAATAAATGAAGTTTTTCCTTTAGTTAATTTATCCATAGCAATTTGTACAAGTTCTTCTGTTCTTGTATCTACATTTGATGTTGCTTCATCTAAAATAAGAAAAGGCGTATCTTGTAGCATTGCTCTTGCAATTGTAAGTAACTGTCTTTGTCCTGCAGAAACACTATCATTTTCAGACAAAACTGAATCATACCCATGTGGCAAAGTTTTAATAAAATGACTTATTCCTACCTCTTTGCAAACCTCTTCTAGTTGTTTATCTGTTACATCAGTTTTATTGTAAATAAGGTTTTCTTTTATTGTTCCTTCAAATAACCAAGTATCTTGTAAAACCATTGTAAATAATCTATGGATATTTCCTCTTGAAAGCTCTTTTGTAGAAACTCCGTCTATTTTTATATCTCCAGATTTTACTTCATAAAATTTCATAAGTAAATTGACCATAGTTGTTTTTCCCGCTCCAGTAGGCCCAACAATAGCAATCTTTTGACCTGGATTTGCAACACAAGAAAAATCTGTTACTGTTGGTTTATTATTATTACTATATTGAAATTCAACATGTTCAAATTCGATTTTGCCTTTTACATCTTTAGCTTCAAGAACTTTAGTTATATTTTCTTCACTACACATTTCTTTTTCATCAATAAACTGGAACACTCTCTCACTTGCTGCTGCAGTTGATTGAAGATAAGTCATAGCTTGAGCTATTTGTGAAAGCGGGTTTGTAAACAATCTTATATAAACCATAAATGCAACAATAACACCAAATGTTATAATATTATTCATTGTAAGAATCGCACCAACAATGCAAACTGCAACATAACCAAAATTTCCTATAAAATTCATAAGTGGTTGCATTAAACCTGATAAAAATTGGCTCATTCTATTACTTTTTGCAACACGTTTATTAAGTTCGTCAAAAGTTTGATCTGCCTGTTTCTTACCATTATATACTTTTACAACATTTAGACCAGAATAAATTTCTTCAATATGACCATTCAAATTTCCAAGTTCAACCTGTCTTGCTGTAAAATATTTTTGTGATTTAGACAATATAAATGCCATTCCAACAAACCCTATCATACTAGAGAAAATTGCCGTTAACGCTAAAATCCAATTTGTATAAAACATCATAATAATAGTACCTAAAAAAAGTACAATATTTGATACAAAAGATGCTAATGATTGATTCATACTTTGAGCAATTGTATCTACATCGTTTGTAACTCTTGATAAAATATCTCCTATTGGGTGTTGGTCAAAATACTCTAATGGTAATTTATTTATTTTATTAGATATTCTCGACCTTAAACTTTTAGCAAATTTATTGGCAACATCAGTCATTGCAACAGATTGAATAAATACAAATATTGCACTTACCAAATACATTAAAAATAAAGTAATAACAATTTTCTTTATTTTTTCTTTATTCATAAAAGGTTTTGCAATTTTTTGTATACTTTCAGGCATTTCATCAATTTTTTTATAAACCTCTTGTGCACTAGAATGTGTTTCCATTGTTCCCATAATATTTACAAACTTTAATTGGTCATCTTTAGAAATCCAAACGCCATCTATTTCAACATCTGTAAAAAGTAAATCTATCATTGCAGGAGAAAACTGTTTATTGCTTTGCATTTTTTGTAATTCTTCTGGCGAAATTTTCCCTTGCATTGCTAAATCTTTAATTCTATCTTCACTCAAATTCTCTGATATTTTATTTGATAATAATTCTAAATTATCTTTGTTTGCAACTAAACCTGAAGATATTTCATCAGTTAGTGCTGACAACTTATCTGGAGCAAGTATTGAAAGCACAGCTCCAAACACAGCCAAAATAAGAGATATAATTATTAACACTTTTTGTGTTTTTAATTCTTTTACTAATCTTAAAATTGCTCCTTTAAGATCTTTAGCTTTCTCACCCAGAGCTCCTCCCATACCTGGCCCCATATGGCCTTTTCTTTTAGGAGGTGTGTTTAATTTTTTTTCTTCATTATCCATTTTCTAATTCCTCCTTTGAAAGTTGTGATAAAGCTATTTGTTTATAAACTTCGCAGTTTTCAAGTAGCTCTTTATGTGTTCCCTGACCTACTACTTTTCCTTCATCTAAAACTATTATTTTATCACTATTCATAATAGTTCCAATTCTTTGTGCCACAATTAAACTTGTAGCATCCTTTGTATATTTTTTTAGTTCTTTTCTTAAAATACTATCTGTTTTATAATCCAATGCAGAAAAACTATCATCAAATATATATATTTCAGGATCTCTTGCTATTGCTCTTGCAATTGAAAGCCTTTGTTTTTGCCCTCCAGATACATTCGTTCCCCCTTGTGCAATATGTGCATCATAAGTATTTTCCATTTTTTCCACAAATTCTTTTGCTTGTGCAACTTCCACAGCTTCTTTAACTTTACTATCTGTAGGAGTTTCTTTTCCATTGTCTCCATAAATAATATTAGACCTTACAGTTCCATTAAACATAACGGCTTTTTGAGATATATACCCTAATTTGTTATGTAAAAATTCACTTGTATATTCTTTTACATTAACACCATCAACTAAAACCTCTCCATCTGTAACATCGTAAAACCTTGGAACTAAATTTATTAATGTAGATTTACCACTACCCGTCGAACCTATAAAAGATACAGTCTGACCTTTCTCTACTTTAAATGATATATCTTTTAACAAATATTCATCTGCGTCTGGATACTTAAAAGAAACGTTTCTAAACTCAACAGTTCCAACCTCATTTGTTTTATTTTCATTAACAGTTCCTTCTTTTATTGTAATTTCCGTCTCCATTACTTCATTTATACGGTTTGCAGAAACCTGTGCTCTTGGCATCATCATAAATACAAAAGCAAGTAATAGGAATGAAAATATAACTTGCATTGCATATGAACTAAATACCACCATATTTCCAAATAACACTAATTTATCTGCCATTAATGCTCCATCTATTAAGCGTGCACCTATAAAATATATTGCAAGAGTAAGAGTTTGCATTACAAGAAGCATTGTAGGTTGCATTACAGAAAAAGCCTTTTGGTTAAACAATTGTAAATTTGTAAGTTTTGTGTTTACATCTTCAAATTTATTTTCTTGATATTTTTCTGCGTCAAAAGCTCTCACTACCCTAATTCCAGTAAGATTTTCACGAGTAACCATATTTAGTCTATCTGTTAATTTTTGAACAATCTTAAACCTTGGTATAACAAGAAAAATTAGAATTGCAACAACAGTAAGTAAAATTAAAACTGCAACTCCAGTTACCACACTCCATTCCCAGCCTTTATTTAATATTTTTGTAATCGCCCAAATTGCAGTTATTGGTGCTTTTATTAAGAGTTGAAGGCCCATTGCAACAAACATTTGAATTTGGGTAATATCATTTGTAGTTCTTGTAATTAAACTACTTGTAGAAAAATTTTTAACTTCCTGCATTGTCAAATTTTCTACTTTATCAAATAGTTTTTTTCTTGTAACCATTGAAAAAACAGCGGAAATATATGATACTATATAACCTGTAAACACAGCCAATACTAAACTACCAAGTGCACAGCCTAACATAGCTCCACCATTTTTTATAATATCTTTCATTTCACTTCCTTCTGTTTGTACAAGTACTGTTATTTCTGACATATAATCTGGCATTTTAAGTTCTAACCATACTTGACCAAATATCAATACAAATACAACTAAAGTAAGTAACCATTCTTTTAAACCTATATTTTTTAATAATTTAAACATTTTCCTCTTCCCTTCTCTGCTAATCCTTTTCCATTCTATGTATTTTAGTACTTTATTAAAAAATTGTCAAGTGAATTTTTTATGACCTTTAAATGGTTACAATTCACAGACCATCAATATTTGACTTAAAAAATGGTAATTCACTTTTTCTTGACTAATTTTCAAAAAAATGGTAACATATTTTAAAAGGACGTGATGTTTTGAAAATAAAAGAACCAGAATTACCAGAAAAATTCCACATTCCAAGATGGGAAGAATTACCAAATGTTGATTTATATTTAGACCAAGTGGTAACATTAATAAACTCTTGTTTAAATGAACTTATTAGTGGTAATATATCTGAAAAAAAAGAAAACCCAATATTAACAAAAACTATGATAAATAATTATGTTAAAAATAACTTAATAGAAGCTCCAATAAAGAAAAAATATTCTAAAACACAATGTGCAAAAATTTTTGCAATCTGTGTGTTAAAGCAAGTTTATAGTATGAATGATATTTTTTTATTAATAACTGAAGCTTTAAAAAGAGTATCTATTGAAATTGCTTATAATAAATTTTGTGACCTATTTGAACAAGCTTTAATTTGCACATATAATAAAAAAGATTTTATAGATAGTAATATAAATGATGAAGCACGATATTTATTAAAATCTGTCTTGCTTTCTTGTAGTTATAAAATTTATGTAGAAAATTTAGTAAATTTAGTAAATACAAAAAATGGCA
>USQS01000064.1 GCA_900556865.1 uncultured Clostridium sp.
TAAATTCAATTCTAAAAAATTTTGAAAATAATTATTTTTCATAAAAATAGCTAAAGCTAGTATAAATTTAAATATTATACCAACTTTTAATTTGTTATAACATTTAATATTATACATGCTTTTAGCCTATTTGTCAACGAAAACTTTTTGACTTTTTTCGACACAATTCGACAAACAATAAGAAACTGGAAAATAATTCAATCTCAAATCACAGTTTTATTTGATGAAAGATATACTAAACATTTTATTACCTAAAAATTAATCCCATAAACTTGACAGAAACATTAAAAAATTATATAGTAATATTATATTTAAAAGAGGATTTTAAGGTTGAAAAATAATTACAATTTTTTCAACCTGGTTTATACCTCGAGAAAGGAATGTGATAAAAAATGAAAAAAACATTTAAAATTATATCAATTTTTATAATTTTAACAATTATTTTTTGCTTAAATACCATAAGCAAAGCAGAGGATATTGAAAAACCTAATACCACAAAAAATTTATTTTCTACAACAAAAGCAGACCTGCCTGTTGAAAATGGAGTTGATGGAGACGCATTTATTCTATGTTCTAAAAAAGTTACAATTAATTCTGAAATTACAGGAAACCTATTTGTCATAGCTCAAAATGTTGAAATAACAGATGATGCTATAATAGATGGAAGTGTATTTTTACTTGCAGATAATTTTACATTTTCTGGCAAAGTTGTTAAAAATATATTTGCATTATCTAACAATACAACAATTAATGAAACTGCAAACATTGGACTTGACCTATTTTTAACTTCTGGTAGTGAAGTTTCAATTCCAGAAAATGTAGTTAATGGTCAAACACATATTTCAACACCTAGTACAGAGCAAGAAAAAATTGAACAAAAAGAAAAGGAAAGTTCTTCATTTTTAGATTGGGTATCTTCTACCGTAGGATATGTACTTTTCGCTTTAGTAATTTTCTTAATTGTTAAATATAAATTTCCAACTTACATTAAAAATAATGAAATATTTTCAAAAAATATCTTCAAATGCTTACTTTATGGAATTTTATGCTTAATTATAATACCAGCTTTAAGTATAATTCTTTTATTACTAGGAGTAACTAGCAAAATTGGAATAATATTAATTGCACTTTACACAATTTTATTATTTATATGCCCTGCACTTATGCTAATAACAATAACTTGTGTTTATGCAAATAATGCTAAAGAAACACCAAAATTTTCTAAAGAAAAATTACAAATATCACTTTTAATATTGTTTACTATTGTATATCAATTGTTAAAATTAATACCAGTATTTGGTCCCGCTTTTGCCTTTGTTATGGCAGTATTTGGACTTGGAACTTTAGCAAAATCTATAATGTTAATAGATGTAAAAAAGGAGAATTAATCTAAAGAGGTTTATTAATGAAAGAAAAAAAAGATGAAAAAATAAAATCAAAAAACAAAAAAAACAAAAAGAAATCTCCACTTGTAAAATTTTTTATAATTATATTTATAATTTTATTGTTACTTATAATAGCATTTTTAGTTTTTAAATTAAATGAATTTACAAAACTAGCAAAAGAAATGTTTAATAATGCACCATCTACAGTTTATGACACCAACAATTCTGTTATTGCACAAATTGGAACTGAAAGAAATCGTAATAATATAAAATACTCTTCCATTCCAGAAAATTTGGTAAATGCTTATGTTTCCATTGAAGACCAACGCTTTTTTTCTCATCATGGTGTTGATATAAAAAGAACAGGAGCAGCAATAGTTTCTTATATAATAAAGCGTGGTTCTTCTTCTTTTGGTGGAAGTACTATAACACAACAATTAGCAAAGAATTTAACGGGTGACGATTCTTCTTCTATAGTTAGAAAAGTAAAGGAATGGGGCTATTCCATAGCCCTAGAACTTGCTTTTTCAAAAGAAGAAATTTTAGAAGCATATTTAAATATTATATATACAGGTCCAAATTTATATGGAGTTCAAAATGCAGCAAAATACTATTTTAATAAAGATGTTTCTGAACTAAGCCTAGCAGAATGTGCTTTTCTTTCTGGTTTAACACATTCCCCAAATACTTATAATCCATTTAGTAATAGTGATAAAACAGAAAAAATTACCAAAAGAACTAAAACCGTTTTAAATAAAATGCTAGAACTAAAGTACATTTCCCAAGAGCAATTTAATGCGGCAATTGTTGAAGTTGAAAATGGTTTAAAATTCAGCAAAGGCGAAATTCAGACGAATTCTAATATATATTCATATAATTCTGACGCTATCATAAATGAAATAATTGTTGACTTTTCAAACAAAAAACATATTTCTCAAACCTTTGCTACTAATTATTTTTACTTGTCGGGTTCTAAAGTATATAGCACCCAAAACTCAAGTATCCAAGCAGATTTAGAAAATGAAAGCAAAAATAAAAAGTACATTTTAAAATCTGAAAATAGTGACCAAACTTCACAAACTGCAATGGTTATTATTGACCATTCTACAGGTCATGTTTTGGGGTCAATTGGTGGACTTGGCGAAAAAACAACCTCTAGAAGTTTTAATAGAGTAACACAGATGAAAAGACAAACAGGCTCTGCTATGAAACCTATTGCTGTACTTGCACCTGCAATCAGTAAAAAAATTATAACAAATGTTAGCGTATATGCAGATGTACCAACTACTTTTACAGATTATAATGGAGAAAGCTATTCCCCAACTGATTATGATGATTATAAAGGCTCAATTACTTTAAGACAGGCTGTTGAATCTTCTCAAAATATACCTTTTGTTAAAATAATGGAGCAATTAACTCCAGAAGTTTCTATAAAATATTTAAAAAAGATGGGAATTACAACCTTAAATGAAAAAGATAAAAATCTATCTTTAGCTTTAGGCGGCTTAGATATTGGTATTTCCCCTCTAGAATTTGCCGGAGCATATGCATGTATCGCAAATGATGGTGTTTATATAGAACCAACTTTTTATACAAAAATCACATCAAACTCAAACCAAGTTATTTTGAAATCTAAGCAAAAAACTAGAAGAGTTTTTTCAAAAGATGTTGCATATATTTTAAAAGAACTTTTAACTGAACCTGTAAAAGGTGCAAATGGTACTGCAACTTATTGTGCTATTTCTGGCATAGATGTTGCTGCTAAAACTGGTACTACTAATGATAATTATGATAGATGGCTTTGTGGCTTTACACCTTATTATACTGCTGTTTGTTGGTATGGGTTTGATATAAATGAATCTATACATTTTAATGGTAAAAATCCTGCTGGAATTTTTTGGTCAAGTGTTATGAAAAAAATACATTCTGGCTTATCTAAAGCTAGTTTTCAAAAAACTAATGGAGTTGTAACTGCAACTATTTGTAGAGATTCTGGAAAAGTTGCAAATTCAAATTGCCCCAATACGTTTACAGAATTTTTCTTAAAAGGCACTATTCCAACAATTTGCACACAGCATTCTTCTACTAATAAGCAAACAAATACAACCAAAAACACAAATACTCCAAAAAATGAAACCAGCACAAATAATCAAAATAAACAGGAAAATAGCTATGAAGAAAATACCACTATACAAAATGAAAAAACGCCACCTATAGAAAACAAAAATACAACTTCTGAAAATACTTCCGTAGAAAATAAAACCACACATTCTACTAATTCTATAGAAAATACTATTACAAATACTACCAGAACCAACACAACACCATCAAACACAGAAAACTCAAACTCTTCTTCCCAAAATAATTTTAGTTCTGAAAACACAATAGATAATGGTTTTTAAACAAAAACCATTATCTATTTAAGTTAAAGTTTGCTCTTCTTGTCTAATTGGTTGGTAATATATACTTCCAATACAAACCATCTCTATATGGCCTAATAAACTATCAGCTCCTACATATCCTAAATTCAATCTTTTATATTTTATATTTTTGGTATATAAATTGTTAATCTGCCCCAAAAGTAATTTTTTAATAATATGATGTATATTCTAAACCATTTTTCAAATCATTCATCATGTCTTGATGTTGCTTATTGAACATCTTTGGTGTTTTATTTATATCAAAAAACTTTAATTCTTTAGTCTCATCTTTATCATATAAACCATTTCCTTCGTTTTTAATATCACATTCAAAAAACGCCAAAATAGTTTGTGCTTCATCACCGGTTTGGATATTTATCCATATACTTACTATATATTCCGATTAATTTCTTTACATTTATGTCTATACCAGTTTCTTCTCTTACCTCTCTCACAACAGCCTCATCATATGATTCTCCAATTTCAAGTGCTCCACCAGGGAATCCCCAACCTCTATTATCCCCTCTATTTTGAAGTAATATTTCTCCTTTAGAATTCCTAATGCATGCAGCTGAAAAATTCAAAAAAATACATTCATGTCCAACTTTCTCTCTAATAAACTTTATATAATCTTTCATTTTTTCTCCTTCACATTATTTGTATTATATATTACTATCCCATAAGATGTCAATTTAATTTCTAAAATTATATATAAAATATTTAAATTTCCTCCATAAAATCAACTGTAATATTTTTTTCATTTTTCCATAAGTATATAAAGAGGTGTCCAAATGAAAAAAATAAATATCTTTGTAATTAAAATTAAAAAAAATTTTATTTCAATCATAGTTTTGCTTTTTACAGCTTGTTTAGTTGTATTTTCTTCCTCCAACCTGCAAGCTGCTAAATCTGGCTTAAAACTATGGGCTAATTCGGTAGTGCCTTCCCTGTTTCCTTTTTTTATAGCAACAGAGCTGCTATCTAAAACAAACATTCCAAAATTTTTTGGGAAAATTTTTAATAAAATTATGAAACCTCTTTTCAATATATCTGGAGAAGGAAGTTTTGCTTTAATTATGGGGCTAATTAGTGGATACCCAGTAGGTGCAAAATTGTGCGTTAATTTTAGAAAAAATAATATTTGTACAAAAGAAGAATGTGAAAGATTATTAGCATTTACAAATAACTCCGGTCCACTTTTTATATTGGGTGTTGTAGGTGTGAGTTTATTTGGTAGTTTCTTAACTGGACTTGTTCTATTGTTTACTCATATTCTAGCATGCTTAACAGTTGGTTTTATATTTAGATTTTGGAATAAAAACAATAAACCTAAAATAATATATAATACATCTGAATTTGAAAATAAATTACAACCAATTTCTGTTTCAACATTAGGAGAAAATCTCGCTAGTGCTATATCTTCTGCCACTTCTACGATTTTTATGATTGGTGGGTTTGTTGTTTTATTTTCAGTTATAATATCAATTTTTAATGTTAGTGGAATAACAAATATGGTAAATATGTTATTTAGACC